>JANOWB010000251.1:0-1713 GCA_031417695.1 Polaromonas sp. | reverse complement strand
GGCTCAGCCCTATCGGTGCTGGACGCTTGCGACCAGGTTAAAGCCAAAACAGCGATGGCCGCTTGGGCAATACAGAACAAAACCAACTTTATTACCGTGGGTGCGGCAGGCGGCAAGCGCCACGCGCATCGGGTAGAAATTGACGACTTGTCCCTCACCACACATGACCCACTGCTGGCGCAACTGCGCTACCGCCTGCGCAAATCGCATGGCTCTGCACGCAAGGGAAAAATGGGCGTCAACTGTGTGTTCAGCAAGGAGTCGGTGGCGCAGCCCATCGCCAGCGCAAACCCGGACGAAAGCGAAGCGCAAACGGACAACAATTTGAACTGCCACGGCTACGGCTCAGTGGTCAGCGTGACCGCCACATTCGGTATTTGCGCCGCTGGCTGGCTGCTGGACAAAATTGCGCAATGAGCTTTGCCAAGGCACATAAAAGCAAGCTATAATTTGAGGCTTGTCTGATTTAAAAAGCAGGCAAACCGGGACTGAAAAATCACTTGGTAAAAATCAATCGATATCATCAGCTCACGGGACCTTAGCTCAGTTGGTAGAGCAGCGGACTTTTAATCCGTTTGTCGTGGGTTCGACCCCCGCAGGTCCCACCAAAATTCGAATTGCGCCTGATGTTTGCATCAGGCGCTTTTTTTTGGCCTGACTGTGCCCGAACCAGCTAGGGTCAGGCCAAACCGGGTCAATTCAACCCGAATACCCAAGCAACGGCACATCCAGCTGCGCTTGCTGGGCTACCCGAATACAGTCTTTCATGTGCTCTTCACCCAAGTAGCGGATGGCGGCGTAGCCGACCGTAGCGGCAACAATTTGGCCCGCAAACGGCACGTATTTGGCGAGCTGCTTGGTGCTTAGCCGCATGCCGATTTTTGTGGCAGCAGCAATGACCAAGTCACGGCTGATGAGCTTGCCAATCAAGACTGAGCCGACCATGGTCACGGCTTTTTGCACTTGCTCGCGTTTTTTGGGATTCAGGCCGTCGAGCTGCTGGGGCGTCAAGCCGAATTCTTTGTTGATCTCAGGAATCAGCTTGGACAGCATGGCTGCATCTACCGCCCAGTCCAAACCCGGTACGGGCACCGCGCTGACTGCGCCAGCCAGCAAGGCGCGTTTGTGGAGCAGCTTGCGGCTGCGTTTAACCGCCGCTTGCATTGCTGCGTCATCGGCCGCCATGTTTAACGCTGTGGGCATGTAAAAGTCTCCTGTCGGTGAACTCTACACCGCTGCGGTTTCAATCTGTTCAGTCAGCTCTAACCAGCGCTCTTCCAATGTGGTTATTTCTGCATCAATTGCTTTGATGCGTTTGCCCATTTGAGCCAAATCGAGCGGTGCTTTGGTGTGGTGCAACTGGGTTTGCAGCTGGTCTTTTTCAAGGTTCAACACCTGCATGTGGCCGTCAATTTTTTCCAGTTCTTTACTTAGCGTTTTAAGCATGGGCTTGGCGGTATCACTTTTTCCGTTTTTGCTGCCTTTTTGAGCATCTAAAGTGCCTGTAGCGCCCGTTTTATGGGCGCGAGCAGCTTCTTTTTCAATAGCAATCGGCGCCTTGGCTGCAGGCGCAGTACTGGCTTTTTTAGCTTCTTCACGCATCTTTTTGGCGTGGTCTAGCAAATACTTTTGGTAGTCGTCCAGGTCACCATCAAACGGCGCTACGCCGCCCTGGCTGACCATCCAGAATTCGTCGCACACGGCACGTAGAAG
>JANOWB010000250.1:0-17145 GCA_031417695.1 Polaromonas sp. | reverse complement strand
CAGCAAGCCAACGTCAGCCAGCACTTTAAGCTCGAGTTTCAGGCTTTTGCGCTCACCTGGCCAGCCGGGCGTTTTGCTACGTGGTGCGCGGGTGGTTGAGCTCTTAAACCGCAAGTTGCCAAAACCGCCGTCGCCGCCCTTGGCAATCAGAATTTGCTCGCCGGGTTCCAGCAATTCGAAAAGTACTTCACCCGTTTCGCCGTCTGTCAAAATGGTGCCAACTGGCATTTTCAGAATAATGTCGTCACCTTTTGCGCCGAACATGTCTGAACCCATGCCGTGACCGCCGTTTTTAGCGTCGTGTCGGCGTGAAAAGCGAAAGTCCACCAACGTGTTCAAGTTGACATCGGCCATGGCGTACACATGGCCGCCGCGCCCGCCGTCGCCACCGTTCGGGCCGCCGAACTCTTTGTATTTCTCATGGCTGAAAGACACGCAGCCAGCGCCACCATCACCCGCGGCAATATCAATAAAGGCTTCGTCTACGAATTTCATGTTGTTTCGGGGTTATCTGCTAATAGTAAGGCAACGCACTTGTCGAGCAAACAGCATCAACAAACAAAAAAGCCCCGACTTCTCGGGGCTTCGTTGCTGTTGAGAGCGATGTTTACGCCGAGGCAGCGACTTGCGTCACGTTAACAGTGTGCTTGCTCAACGCGCCTTTAATCGCGAAAGAAACTTGGCCATCAACCAACGCAAACAGCGTATGGTCTTTACCAATACCAACATTCACACCGGGGTGAAAACGGGTGCCGCGTTGGCGAACAATGATGCTGCCGGCATTGATGACTTCGCCACCAAATTTTTTCACACCCAGCATTTTGGGCTGTGAATCACGCCCGTTTCGCGTAGAGCCGCCGCCTTTTTTCTGTGCCATTTAAGTGCTCCAAAAACGTCTGTTAAGACTTATTTTTTAACGCCACCGACCAATGCGTCGGTCAATGCTTTGAATTCGTCCATCTTGCCGTCGCGCAGCAAGGCAGCTTGTTCTGCCCAAGATGCAGGATTAGCCAAACTGAAGCGGCCGCCAGATGCTTTGAGCATGGCGGTCATCGCGTCAGCTTTTGCATCGGCCAACTGTGCATAAGTGCTAATGCCGTTGGCAATCAATACTTGCGCAATCTTTGGGCCAATGCCTTCAATGATTTCGATGTCGTCTTTGCCGTTCGATGACGGAATTGCCGAAACGACTGGTGCCGTTGCTTTGACTACGCCGCCTTTGCCGTCTGCGATTTCCGCAAAAAACAATTCGGTGTAGTTTTGGCGATGGCCCTGCCGTTTTTGGTAGTGCTTGCGCCTACGCATTTTAAAAATGCGAACCTTGTCACCCCTGCCGTGAGAGATAACCGTAACAGTAACAGTGGCACCTAGCACCAAGGGCGTACCGACCGTGAGTGAACTGCCTGAACCGACAGCCAAAACCTGGTCAAAAACGATCTCTTGGCCTACGTCCGCAGCAATCTGTTCTACTTTAATTTTTTCACCAGCAGCAACTTTGTATTGTTTGCCGCCGGTTTTTATGACCGCGTACATGTAAGACCTCTTCAATTAATTTCAATTGAGATCCGCAGACCAATTTCTGCAGAGCCCTCGATTCTAGCATGTAGACACGAAAATAGCCACACCCGCATCCAGTTGTTCGGGCAACCGTGCTAGTTTGGTGTTTGGCTTTCTATAATCAAAGTGTTTGCTATGTTTACCAATTGGGCTTCATTTGTCTGCTGATTCAACAAGTACCGCTGCTGTTTTGAACCTGATTGCCAAGGATATGCTGGCGGTTGACCGGATTATTCGGCAACGTTTGCAGTCAGAAGTGCCTTTGGTCAGCCAGGTGTCCGAATACCTGGTGGCAGCAGGCGGCAAGCGCTTGCGGCCCGCACTGTTGCTTTTGACGTGTGGTGCCTTGGGTTTTGAAGGCAGTCACCGCTTGACTTTGGCCGCCGTAGTTGAATTCATCCACACAGCTACGCTTTTGCACGACGACGTGGTGGACGAATCTACACTGCGGCGCGGCCGGGCCACCGCAAATTCCGCTTTTGGCAACCCGGCCAGCGTGCTTGTGGGTGACTTTTTGTATTCGCGTGCGTTCCAGATGATGGTGGAAGTTGGCGACATGCGCGTTATGCAGACCCTTTCTGAAGCGACCAACGTCATCGCTGAAGGCGAGGTGTTGCAGTTGATGAACATGCACGACGCCAGTCTTTCTGAAGACAGTTACTTGCGGGTGATTCGGTCTAAAACGGCCAAACTATTTGAAGCCAGCGCACGTTTGGCGGCCTTGCTTGCAAAGTCGCCTCCGGCAGTTGAACAAGCCTGCGCACACTACGGCCAGGCCTTGGGCACTGCTTTTCAGGTGATTGATGACCTGCTCGACTACGACGGCGACGCCGACCTGATGGGTAAAAATTTGGGTGATGACTTGCGTGAGGGTAAGGCCACCTTGCCGCTTATCATCGCCATGCAGCGTGCCAATCCAGCTGACCGGGCCGTTGTTGCCGGTGCCATACAGACTGGCAGTACGGCTGACATGCCGCAAATCATGGCGATCGTTAAAGCAACTGGTGCCTTGGGCGCCACCCAGCAGGCCGCCGCCGCTGAAGCACAGCGCGCGCTAGAGGCGCTAAAAGACCTTCCCGCGAACAAATACCGAGAGGCGCTAGAGCAACTGGCGTCACAATTGCTGAGTCGGCAAGCCTAGCGCGGTTGCCGCGAGCTGCCCAGCAGGCAACTTATCCGTGCTTGGTGTTTACAGCGGCCCGCCTATCGGCGATGATTCGTTTTTGTTAGGAGTTTCGCCGAATGGCAGTTGTTGATGCAGTAACGAAACAAGCTACCGCCGCGGCGTTGCCCGGCATTGGCAGAGCTTTGGTGATTGCCGGCAAGCTCGGCCAAAAAGCCGCTGACGACATCAACAGCAAGGCTAAGTTAGCGCGCACCAGTTTTATTGCCGAGTTAACCGGTTCAGGAGCGGTTTCTCCGTTTGATTTGGCGCACACCATGTCAACGGCTTTTGCCGCACCTGTGCTGGATTTGGACGCGATTGACACGCAGCGGCTGCCAAAAGGCTTGTTAGACACCAAAATTTGCCAGACCTACCGCATAGTGGTGTTGAGTAAACGCAACAATCGGTTGATGGTGGCAACGGCTGACCCTTCTGACCAAGAGGCAGCCGAAAAAATCAAATTTTCTACCCAGATGGGCGTGGACTGGGTTATTGCCGAATACGACAAGTTGTCGAAAATGGTGGAGTTGTCTACCACCAGCGCTTCAGAGGCGATGGACAACATCATTGGCGAAGATTTTGAGTTTGACGAAGCTGCCGTTGACATGGCGACAGAGTCCAACGATGCCAGTGCCTCTGAGGTGGAAGACGCGCCGGTCGTCAAGTTTTTGCAAAAAATGCTGCTGGATGCTTTTAGTATGCGCGCGTCTGATTTGCATTTTGAGCCTTTCGAACACACCTATCGGGTTCGATTCCGGGTTGACGGGGAACTGCGTGAAATCGCCTCGCCGCCGGTCGCGATCAAAGACAAACTTGCGGCGCGTATCAAGGTAATTTCCAAGCTCGATATTTCTGAAAAGCGTGTGCCGCAAGACGGAAAAATGAAGCTCAAAATTGGGCCAGACCGCGTGATTGACTTTCGAGTCAGTACGCTTCCGACCATGTTTGGCGAGAAGATCGTGATCCGTATTCTTGACCCGAGCAGCGCCAAGCTGGGTATTGACGCTTTGGGGTACGAGCCGGTTGAAAAAGCCCGTCTGCTTGATGCTATATCCCGGCCTTACGGCATGGTTCTGGTCACTGGGCCAACGGGTTCTGGCAAAACCGTGTCGCTCTACACCTGCCTGAATATTTTGAATAAGCCCGGCGTAAACATTGCGACGGCTGAGGACCCTGCCGAGATAACGCTGCCCGGTGTGAACCAGGTCAGCATGAATGAAAAAGCGGGCATGACTTTTTCTGTGGCGCTCAAAGCGTTTTTGCGTCAAGACCCGGACATCATCATGGTCGGTGAGATTCGTGATCTTGAGACTGCCGATATTTCAATCAAGGCGGCGCAAACCGGACACTTGGTGTTGTCTACGCTGCACACCAACGACGCACCGACCACCCTGACGCGTATGCGCAACATGGGTATTGCGCCATTTAATATTGCCTCCAGCGTGATTTTGATTACCGCGCAGCGACTGGCGCGCAGGCTTTGCCCCAATTGCAAAGCACCCGCCGACATACCGCGCGAGACACTGATTGAGGCTGGTTTTCTTGATGACGACGTCGACGGCAGCTGGACACCTTATCGCCCGGTTGGTTGTTCGATGTGCACCAACGGGTACAAGGGCCGGGTAGGTATTTACCAGGTGATGCCTATCACTGAAGAAATTCAGCGCATTATTTTGCGTGACGGCAGCGCCCTGGAGATCGCCGCGCAAGCCGAAAGCGAAGGCGTTCGAAGCCTGCGGCAATCGGGGCTTTACAAAGTTAAACTAGGTATGACTTCGGTCGAAGAGGTGCTGGGCTGCACCAATGTATAGCCAGCGCACTTAAAAACGAGACATCACTATGGCAACAGCATCAATCACCCGCATTCCTGACTTCGTGTACGAGTGGGAAGGCAAAGACCGCGGCGGCAAGCCAGTCAAAGGTGAGATTCGGGCGGCCGGAGAAAACCAGGTCAAGGCATCGCTGCGTCGTCAAGGCGTTTTGCCAACGAAAATTAAAAAACGCCGGATGCGTTCCGGCAAGTCTATCAAGCCGAAAGATATTGCGATTTTCACTCGTCAGCTCGCAACGATGATGAAGGCGGGCGTCCCGTTGCTGCAGGCGTTTGATATTGTCGGGCGAGGTAACCCCAATGCCAGCGTTACCAAGCTGCTAAATGATGTCCGCTCTGACGTTGAAACCGGCACGTCTTTGAGCGCTGCGTTTCGCAAGTATCCGCTGTACTTCAACGCGCTTTACTGCAACTTGGTCGAGGCCGGCGAGGCCGCCGGTATTCTGGAAGCCTTGCTAGACCGCTTGGCGGTCTACATGGAAAAGACCGAAGCGATCAAGTCAAAAATCAAGTCGGCGCTGATGTACCCGGCATCAGTGGTGGTGGTGGCGTTTGTGGTGGTGGCGGTCATCATGATTTTTGTGATTCCGGCGTTCAAGGAAGTGTTTTCTTCTTTCGGGGCAGATTTACCGGCGCCGACGCTTTTCGTTATGGCCATCAGCGAATTTTTTGTCAAATATTGGTGGCTGATTTTTGGCGTGATCGGCGGCGGAATTTATTTCTTTTTGCAAGCGTGGAAGCGCAGCGAAAAAATGCAGAAAGTCATGGACCGCATTTTGCTAAAGGTACCTGTGTTTGGCGCGCTGATTGAAAAATCTTGTATTGCCCGCTGGACGCGAACGCTCTCCACCATGTTTGCAGCTGGTGTGCCTTTGGTAGAGGCGCTTGACTCGGTAGGCGGCGCGTCGGGTAACTCGCTTTATGCGGACGCCACCACAAAAATTCAGCAAGAGGTATCAACCGGCACCAGCTTGACTGCTGCCATGAGCAATGCGAACCTATTTCCATCGATGGTTATTCAGATGACCGCTATCGGTGAGGAATCTGGTTCGGTCGACCACATGCTGGGCAAAGCTGCTGACTTTTACGAAGCGGAAGTCGATGAGATGGTGGCCGGCCTGTCTAGCCTGATGGAGCCGATCATCATCGTGTTTTTGGGCACCCTTATCGGCGGTATTGTGGTGTCGATGTACCTGCCTATTTTCAAGTTGGGCCAAGTCGTTTAATGCTCAGTGAGTTGCCGCGCGAGGCACTTGCTGGGCTCGCTGGAATTTTTGGGCTGCTGATTGGCAGCTTTTTAAATGTGGTGATCTACCGGCTGCCCAAAATGATGGAACAGCAATGGGCCAGCGAATGCGCCGAGCTGTCTGGCCAGGCAGTGCCAGCGCTTGAGAAAATCAGCTTGATGGTGCCGCGCTCACGCTGCTCGCAATGCGGCCACCCAATTGCCTGGTATGAAAACATTCCGCTAGTCAGCTACGTATTTTTGCGTGGTAAATGCGCGGCTTGTAAGGCACCCTTTGGCCTGCGTTATCCGCTGGTTGAATTGACCTGCGGTGCACTGTTTGCATGGTGCGCCTGGCGCTGGGGCGATTCAGCGGCGACTCTGATTTGGTGCGGATTTTCAGCAGCTTTGCTCGCTTTGGCCATGATCGACTGGGACACCACCTTGTTGCCTGACGACATCACTTTGCCGCTGCTGTGGGCCGGCTTGATCGCCGCAGCGGCAGGGCTCAATCCCGTGGTGAGACTGCCAGATGCGCTGTGGGGCGCAGTTGCAGGTTATTTGTCACTGTGGCTGGTGTACTGGGCTTTCAAGCTGGTCACAGGCAAGGAAGGCATGGGCTACGGTGACTTCAAACTGTTTGCGGCTTTGGGCGCCTGGTTTGGCTGGGCCGCATTGGTGCCAATTATTTTGATGGCCTCTGTTATTGGTGCGGTGGTGGGGATTGCCATGAAGTTTTCAAGCGGTCTGCGTGAAGGTGGCTACATCCCTTTTGGTCCCTTTTTGGCTGGCGCGGGGTTCACGGCCATGTTGTTTGGCCCGCAGGCGATTACGCGAGTGATCGGACTTTAGGCGCACGACGTGTTGCGAGCCGGAATCACAGGCGGAATTGGCAGCGGCAAAAGCACCGTGTCGGGCATGCTGGTGAAAGCGGGCGCTTATTTGATTGACGCTGATGCCATTTCCCGCCGCCTGACCGATGTCGGCGGCGCGGCAATTTCGCCAATTGTTCAGCAGTTTGGCCAAGCGATGCTCACCCCGGCAGGCGCACTTGATCGCGACGCGATGCGCGACTTGATTTTTAGCAATCTGGCTGCCAAAACCCAACTAGAAAACATCATTCACCCGCTGGTTAGCCAAGCCTGTGCCGCCAAGGCAAGCCAGGCGGCAGCTGACTGCAAACCCTGCGTGCTATTTGATGTGCCGTTACTGGTTGAGTCTGGCCGCTGGCGGCAGCAGCTTGACTTCGTGCTGGTGGTCGACTGCGAAGAAGCCACACAAACTTCAAGAGTTATGCAGCGAAGTGGCTGGACGGCTGACGCGGTGCAAAAAGTCATCGCAGCGCAGGCCAGTAGGGCGCAGCGCTTGGCCGCTGCCGACATTGTGATTTACAACGATGGTCTTTCACTGCATGAGCTGCAGGCTGTGGTGCAGCAGTTGCTGCCGCGCCTCAAGCTATGATGCAAACATTATTCTTACCACCCGATTGACTAACCCTTTGTTGAGCGCGCCCGCACCGTGATCTTGTACGAGTACCCCTTCAACGAACGCATCCGCACCTATCTGCGCCTAGAGCATTTGTTCCGCCGGCTGGGTGAGCTGGCCGCCCGCCAACATCCGCTGGATCACCACTACGCCATCACCACGATTTTTGAAGTGATGGACGTAGCGGCTCGTGCCGATCTGAAAACCGATGTTCTCAAAGACCTTGAAAAACAAAAGCATGTACTCAACGGCTACCGGGGTAACCCAGCTATCGCCGAAAGCGTGCTGAACGACGTCACCAGTCAGCTAGAAACCTGCTTTGCTGCGCTGAATAATCTGCCGGGCAAAGCCGGTTCTTCGCTAACCGAAAACGAATGGCTAATGAGCATTCGCAGCCGCGTGGGTATTCCGGGCGGTACCTGCGAGTTCGATCTGCCGGCTTACTACGCGTGGCAGCACCACGACGGCGCTGCTCGTCAGCACGATTTGCAGCGCTGGATTGCGACATTAGTTCCGTTGGCCGATTCGATCCGGTTGCTGCTGCAGCTGCTGCGTGATTCAGGGGCTGCGCAAATGGTGACTGCACCCGCCGGGCAGTTTCAGCAAAACTTGCCTCAAGGCCGGACTTTTCATTTGCTGCGCTTGCGAATTTACCCCGCGCTGGGTTTGATTCCTGAAATTAGCGGCAACCGGCTGATGGTATCGGTTCGCCTCATGCGCCAGGAAAGTGACGATCGTTTGCATGCGTCTACGGAAGATGCGGCCTTCGAACTCACGCTGTGCTCATAAGGGACGGCGCCTTGTCTTCCTCAAGCAAGACAGCGAAAATAGTGGTTTGCCCCGTGTGCAAGGGCGACAGCATTTTTGAATTAAGCAACGCGTTCAGGCCGTTTTGCAGTGAGCGCTGCAAAAACATTGATTTTGGCGCTTGGGCCAACGAAGATTTCCGAATGCCAGCTGACACCCCGCCAGACGACGCTGCTTACGGTGACCCCAAGCTACAGTAAAAGGAAAGCTCGAGTATGGACAACACAATAGTGAAATTTTTCAGCAGCGTCGTTGCATGTGCCTTTTTACTTGCCAGCGCGCTGCCGGTGCAGGCGTCAGAAATGCTCAACCCGCCGATAAAAGCGGCGACCAAGAAAAAATCCAAAAAAGCAGGCAGCGGTTCAAAAGCCAAATTCGATTCTGGCTCAGCCGAGACCAAAAAAGAGCGCACCGCGCGGTTGACTCGCGAATGCAAAGGCCAGGTCAACGCAGGCGCTTGCTCAGGGTACACGCGCTAAGCTGCGTGTTTAGCGGCGCGCAAGCGCCTTGACCTCAGGCAGCTGGTGCGCCCAGCAATTGTTGCAACTCACCGTTCTCGTACATCTCCATCATGATGTCTGAGCCGCCAACAAACTCGCCTTTGACATACAGCTGGGGAATGGTTGGCCACTGGCTGTAGGCTTTAATGCCTTCGCGAATTTCGCCGTCTTCCAGCACGTTGAACGTGACTGGTTTGGTCACGCCGCATGCTTTAAGCACAGCAATCGCTTTGCCAGAAAAGCCGCATTGCGGGAAATTGGCATTGCCCTTCATAAACAGCACCACGTCGCTGGATTTAACAAGTTGGTCAATTCGGTTGTGTGTGTCGCTCATGGGAACCTCTTTTAGTAATGCGTCTTCAAGTGACGCGAATGCGTTGATTATCCGGTGCTTTTTGAGTTTCGCTGGCTTTGTGTCGGTCAATCAACGGTCAAACCCAAACGCCGCCCGAACAACGCGCAATTCCGGCCAGGTCACGCCGGCTCTGCACATTGGTAAAGCCGCGCTCGCGCAGCAGCGCGCAAACCGCTGGCGATTGGTCGTAGCCGTGCTCTAGCAGCAGCCAGCCGCCGGCCGCGAGGTGTTTGGGGGCTTGGTCAATGATGCGGCGGATATCGCTCAGCCCATCCGGGCCCGCCGTTAACGCGCTGAGCGGCTCGTGGTGCAGCGCAGCTAGATGGGGGTCGTTGATCGCCACATAGGGTGGATTGCTGACAATGACTTCAAACCTGCCCGTTACGCTGTCAAACCAGTGGCTGTGGGCAAACTGCACGTTACACCCCAGCTGGGTGGCGTTGCTTTGCGCTACCGCCAATGCATCGGTGCTTGCGTCAATTGCAAGCATGCTGGTGCGCTCGTGGTGGGCAATGGCAATGGCTACCGCGCCGCTGCCGGTGCCAAGGTCCAGCACAGCAGGGCAGTCTTGGTTGGTGGTTTGCAGCACATCCAGGCCCCACTGCACCAGCGTTTCAGTGTCAGGCCGCGGCACCAGCACCCGCGCATCAACGGCAAAGCGCAGCCCAAAAAACTCTTTGTAGCCAACGATATAGGCCAGCGGCTCGCCCGCCGCCCGGCGCAGGCAATAGCCGCGAAAGGTGTCGGCAGTCAAAGCGGGCAACACATCGCCATCATGCGCCAGCAGCCAGGCGCGGTCAGTGTCTGGTTTTTTCAGGCTGTGCAGCAGGCAAAGCTGCGCGTCTAGCCGATCCACGCCTGAAGTTTGAGCGGCGGCCAGCGCCTGAGCAATGGTAAGTGTGAGGCTAAGGTTGAGGGTGTTCATGGCTTGCGTCACTGGGCTCAACCTTGGCTGCGACTATGGCAGGTCAAGCGCGCAACAGCTGCCTTATTTTTACTATTAAAATAGGAGCTGCTAGCGCCCGATTTTATTGGGCTAGAGGCTGATTTGATGCTATAAAAAGCCATTAAACAGCGTTTTTAGCCCTGCGACTCAGTCTCAAGCTCGGCCAATTGCTCCGCGCCGCGTGCTACTTGCAGCGCAGTCACCACGTCGCCCAAGTCGCCCTCCATGATGGTGAGCAGCTTGTACAGCGTCAGGTTAATGCGGTGGTCCGTCAGGCGGCCCTGCGGAAAGTTATAGGTGCGAATCCGGTCACTGCGGTCACCGCTGCCCACCAGCCCCTTGCGCATGGCTGCGTCTACCGCAGCGCGCTCGGAGCGGTCTTTTTCATGAATACGCGCGGTGAGCACTTTCAGCGCTTGCGCCTTGTTGCCATGCTGGCTGCGGCCGTCCTGGCATTCGGCCACGATGCCGGTGGGCAGGTGGGTAATGCGCACCGCTGAATCGGTTTTGTTAATGTGCTGGCCGCCCGCGCCGCTGGCCCGGTAGGTGTCAATTCGCAGGTCTGACGGGTTGATTTTGATGGCCTCTAATTCATCCGGCTCCGGCAGCACCGCCACCGTGCAGGCGCTGGTGTGAATACGGCCTTGCGTCTCGGTGGTGGGCACGCGCTGCACCCGGTGGCCGCCGGACTCAAACCGCAGCTTGCCGTATACGCCCACACCTTGCGCATCAGGCGCGCCTTCGATGCGCAGCACCACTTCTTTGTAGCCGCCCAGCTCACTGCTCGACTCGCTGATGATCTCGCATCGCCAGCCACTGCGTTCGGCATAGCGCGTGTAGAGCCTAAACAAGTCTGCGGCAAACAAGGCCGATTCATCGCCGCCGGTGCCCGCGCGAATTTCAATAAAGGCCGGACGCATATCGTCTGGGTCTTTCGGAATCAACATCAGTTGCAGCGCGTCATCGATTTGCGTGATGTCGGCTTTTGCAGCGTCGATTTCTTCGTCAGCCATGGCCGTCATATCCGCATCGCCTTTGCTGCTGGCCAGCAGCTCTTGGGCGCCCGCCAAATCGGCTTCGCGGCTGGTCAGTTTGCGGTACTGCTCGGCCACTACGCTGACCTCGGCGTGCTCCCGGCTCAAGGCGCGAAAGCGGTCCATGTTGCTCACGACATCGCTGGCCGACAGCAGCGCATCCAGCTCATGCAGGCGAAGCAACTGGCGCTCAAGGGTTTGTCTTAAAAAAGGTTTCATGGGTTGTCGGTGAAGGGCGGGCGGCCCCAGAGCTGACTTGGGACGCGTGAATTTTGGGAGCTAAATAAAGTTGGGGCTCAAAGATTGCAGATCAAGTCCGCAACCCAAAGCCCTGCGCGACAACAGCTAACGCTCGGCGTCGTCCGCTTTTGATCGGCTTTGCCCGCGCAAAAACAGCTTGGACACGGTTTGCGCAGTCGCCTCGCGCTGGGTGCTGTCGCCCTTGTTCAGCTCGGCCAGCGTGCCGTGCAGCATTTTCTGGCTCATGCCGCGTGCCAGAGCTTCAAGTACGCTGTCAATTGACTCGCCCTTGGCCAGCAGCTTTTTAGCCCGGTTGATCTCCAGCGAGCGCCACTCGTCAGCTTGCGCGTTGATTTGCTGAATCAGCGGCACCGCAGCGCGTTGCGTCAGCCAAGCCATGAAGTTTTGCACGCCCGCGTCAATGATGACTTCAGCCTCTGCCACCGCGGCACGGCGGCTTTCGCGGCCGGTTTGTACTACCTGTGCCAGGTCGTCTACCGTGTACAAATAAATATCGGGCAGGGCTTTGACTTCAACCTCAATATCACGCGGCACGGCCAAATCGACCATGAATATCGGTCGGCGCTTGCGCAGCTTGACGGCGCGTTCGACCGCGCCCAAACCGATGATAGGCAGCACGCTGCCTGTGCAGCTAATGACCGCATCAAACTCGTGCAGGCGCCCCGGCAAGTCGGCCAGCGGCATGGTTTGCGCGCCAAACCGGCTGGCCAGCGCTTCGCCGCGCTCCATGGTGCGGTTGGCAATCACCATCAGCGCCGGGTTTTTGGCGGCAAAGTGCGTGGCCGCCAAATCAATCATTTCGCCCGCGCCCACAAACAAAATCTTGATCTTGCCCAAGTCTTCGAACAGCTGGGCAGCCAGGCGCACGGCGGCTGCCGCCATGCTGATGCTGTGCGCGCCAATCTCGGTCGTGCTGCGTACCTCTTTGGCGACAGCAAAAGAGCGTTGAAACAACTGATGCAGCGTGGTGCCCATGGCGCCCGCACCTTCAGCGGCGCGCACGGCGTCTTTCATTTGTCCCAAAATTTGCGGCTCGCCCAGCACCATCGAGTCCAGGCCGCTGGCCACCCTGAAGACGTGGCGCGCTGCCTCGTCGCCCTGCAGCGTGTAGGTGTGTGAGCGCAGGGCGTTAGCCTCAACACCGCCGCTATTGGCCAGCCAGGCCAGCGTGTGTTCAAGTGCGGGCGATTCGCTGGCGCAATAAATTTCGGTGCGATTGCAGGTCGACAAAATTGTCGCCTCTGGGTGCTTGCTGTGCGCCTGCCGCAAACCCTTCAGCGTGGGGGCCATTTGCTCAATTGAAAACGCAAAACGGCCCCGCAAATCAAGCGGTGCAGTGTTATGGTTTAGCCCAAGAGCCCAGACAGACATCTCACCATTATAAAATTGAACGTACCCCAGCGGGTGCTTTTAATAATCCACCCTTAAAACACCCATGACCGCCTATCTGCTGACCAACCACCTGCTGAATTTCGCCGCCCCCGCCGCGATAGTGGCGCTGCTGCTGGTGCTGTTGGCGCGTGTTTTTAGCTCTTTTTTAGTACAAAAAAGGGCTGAAACCCAATCAATATGGGCGCAAGCAGCTATTATTTTTATAGTGAATTTGGTGACGTTGGCCACTAGCCTGGTGTTTTTCGGCAACGACGGCAAGATGGCGTCTTATGCGGCGATGGTGGTGGCAGCTGGTTTCGCCTATTGGGTGCTTGCGCGCGGCTGGGCGGCGAGGTAACGGTGCTGGCGGGCACCCCACCCGATTAATTTGGCTGGGTGGGCTTAAACACATCAACCCGGTCAGTGATGATGCCGTCACAGCCCAACGTCAGCAGGCGCCGCACATCGGCGTCGTCATTCACCGTGTAGCTCAGCAACTTAAAGCCTGCGCTTTTGGCTTGCGTCACGCTTGATGTGTCCCACAGCTTGTGGTTGCAAATGATGGCCTGGCAGCCCAACATAAGAGCGGTTTCCAGCCAGCCAGTCCACAGCTCGTGCAGCAGCAAGCCGCGTGGCAAGTTGGGCGCTGCATCAAGCGCGGCTTGCAGCGCATCGGGTTTGAACGAAGTGAGCAGCGGCTTACGCGACTCGTTTTGCCATAAGCGGGCAGCGTGCTGGGCGACGACCTGGCCCGTCTGTTGGTCAGTCCCTAGGGTGGGTTTGATTTCAATGTTCAAGTCAAAACTGTTGCTGATGCAATACGCGGCGATGGTGTCCAGGCTGGGGATGGGCTCTCCTGCGTAGCTTGTTGAATGCCAGCTGCCTGCGTCTAGTTGCTGCAAGGCTTGCCACGTCATTGACCCTGCGATTCCAACGCCGTTGGTGGTGCGCTCCAGCGTGTCGTCATGCAGCAAAAAAGGCACACCGTCGCTACTTAGTTTTACGTCGCATTCAAACATGCGGTAGCCGTGACTGGCGCCAAGTTTGAAGGCGGCCAGCGTGTTTTCAGGTGCCAGCTTGCCAGCGCCGCGGTGGGCTACCCAGCGCGGGTAGGGCCAATCGTTGGCAGCTTCTGTAGTCATGGTGCGGTTTTGGGCGCCTGGCGCAATGTGGGGTCTAGCGCCACGCGCAGTTTGCCGTCAACTACGCGCACGTCGGCAATGCCCATCTTGGCAATTTTGTCGGCTTGCGCGTTTTTAAAGCTGTAAATCGGCGTGCGCTCCAAGCTTTGCTTGGCCAACACCGAGCCGTACTGCGTGATGGCGTCAGTGATTTTTGGCGGAACGTCTTTAAACAGCAAATTTTCTATCCGCGAATCGTCCAGAAAAATCTCGCCCGTGGTGGCTTGGTAGCGCGGCTTGGCCGACACCACCGCCGTGCCCGTGGTGGGTTGGCCCAGCAAGCTCACGGCCGTGTCAAAACTCAGGGTGATGCGATCAGAAGCGTCGGCCAGTGTGATTTTTGGGTTTTGCAGTTTGATGCAAGTAATTGGCGTAGGGCAGTTTTCGGCCGGAAACTTCGGCGCAATGGCGTCTTGAATTTGCTTGGCTGAAAAATCCAGCGTCAGCTTGCCGTCTGAGTAGCCGCAGGCTGAAAGCAGGGCAACGATTGAAAGCGCGACAAAGACTTGGTGGGCTTTGCAGATTTGGCGAAAGTTCATTTGTAAATTATGGACCACGCCTGAACCTCACCTGCACTACGAGTTAACTCGAACGCCCGTGTCTGCATCAAAGTGATGCACCCGGTCTGCACGTGGCTTCAAGCCGATGGTCTGACCCAAGACAGGCGCAGCCACGGCTTCGTCGGTTCTCACCACCAGTTGTTCATCACCTAAGCGGCAGTACAGCAAGCGTTCAGCGCCCAGCATTTCGATGGATTCAATCGTGGCCTGCCAGCCATCTGTTCCGCTGGTTTTGCCAACGTCCAGGTGCTCCGGTCGAATGCCCAAGATATGCCCCGCCTTTGCGCCCGTGGCGTTTTTAAGCAGGTTCATGGGCGGCGAGCCAATAAAGCTGGCCACAAAGGTGGTGGCAGGGCGGTGGTACACCTCGTCAGGCGTGCCAAATTGCTCCATTCGGCCCGCGTTCATCACCATCATGCGCTGGGCCAGCGTCATGGCTTCGACCTGGTCGTGTGTGACGAAAAGCGACGTAATGCCCAGTTCGCGGTGCAGCTTTTGAATCTCAAGCCGGGTTTGCACGCGCAGCTTGGCGTCCAGGTTGCTCAGCGGCTCGTCAAACAAAAACACCTGCGGCTGGCGCACGATGGCGCGGCCCATGGCCACGCGCTGGCGCTGCCCGCCCGAGAGTTCGCGCGGCTTGCGGTCGAGGAATTTGCCCAGCTCCAATATGGCAGCCGCTTTATCAACGCGTTGTTTAATTTCAGCTGCGGGGACTTTTTTAATTTTCAGGCCGTAGGCCATGTTGTCAAACACGCTCATGTGCGGGTACAGCGCGTAGTTTTGGAACACCATCGCAATGTCGCGCTCGGCAGGCTCCAGCTTGTTGACTACGCGCGGCCCAATGCTGATCTCACCGCCGCTGATTTCCTCTAGCCCCGCCACCATGCGCAGCAGCGTCGATTTGCCGCAGCCTGACGGCCCGACGATGACGATGAATTCATGGTCAGCAACAGCGGCCGTCACGCCGTGAATGACTTGCAGTGCTTTGGCGCCGTTGCCGTAGCTTTTGGTGACGTTGTTTAAATTGATTGATGCCATTATTTTTCAGTATCTACCAAGCCTTTAACAAACCATTTTTGCATCAGCATCACCACCAGCGCGGGCGGGAGCATGGCCAAAATGGCGGTGGCCATGACCACGTTCCATTCGGTGTACGCCTCGCCCGCAATCAGGCGCTTGATGCCCAGCACCACGGGGTACATGTTTTCGTTGGTGGTAACCAGTAGCGGCCACAGGTATTGGTTCCAGCCGTAGATGAACTGAATCACAAATAGCGCGGCAATCGAGGTTTTAGACAGCGGCAGCAACACGTCCCAAAAAAACCGCATGGGGCTGGCGCCGTCCATGCGTGCGGCTTCTACCAGCTCATCAGGCACAGTTAAAAAGAACTGCCTGAATAAAAACGTGGCGGTGGCTGATGCAATAAGCGGAATCGTCAAGCCTGCGTAGCTGTTCAGCATGCCCAAGTCAGACACCACTGCATAAGTCGGCCCAATGCGCACTTCAACAGGCAACATCAGCGTCACAAAAATCATCCAGAACACGATACCCTTGGCGGGAAAGCGGAAGTAAACAATCGCAAACGCTGACAGCAGTGAAATGGCGATTTTGCCGACGGCAATTACCACAGCCGTGACCAGGCTGACCCACATCATGGGCAGCGCAGGCGGGTAGGTGCCACCTAGGTCACCCTTACCGCCGAACAGCGCTAAGCGGTACGTTTGTAAAAAGTTTGCGCCTGGAATCAAGCTAAGTGGGTTTGATGCGGCGATCTGCTCTTGCGACTGAGTGGAGGCGACGATGGCCAGATACAACGGAAAGGCTACCAGCGCCACGCCAAGAATCAACACGGCGTGCGAGAAAAAATTGGCGATGGGTCGGCGTTCAATCATCTGGCGACCGCTAGTAGTTCACACGTTTTTCAATAAACCGGAATTGCAGCACCGTCAGCGCAATCACAATCACCATAAGCACCACCGACTGCGCTGCCGACCCGCCAATGTCCATCGCTTTGAAGCCATCGAAGTAAACCTTGTAAACGAGGATGGCGGTGTCCTTGCCTGGCCCGCCCTGCGTGGCGGCATCCACGATGCCAAAGGTGTCGAAAAACGCATAAATCACGTTGATGACCAACAAGAAAAACGTGGTCGGCGTCAGCAGCGGGAAAACAATCGTCCAAAAGCGCCGGGCAGGCGATGCGCCGTCAATCGCCGCAGCTTCTAAAAGCGATTTGGGAATGGACTGCAAGCCCGCCAGAAAGAACAAAAAGTTATACGAAATCTGCTTCCACACCGCGGCCACCACAATCAGCGTCATGGCGTGGGTGGAATTGAGCAAGTGGTTCCATTCAATGCCCACCGACTGCAACGCGAATGAAATCACACCCATTGGCGATGAAAACATGAAAACCCACAGCACGCCCGCCACTACAGGCGCAACAGCGTAAGGCCAAATCAGCAGCGTTTTGTAGGTGCCCGCCCCGCGAATCACGCCGTTGGCCATCACCGCCAACAGCAGGGCAATTGCCAAGCCGAAACCAGCTACCAGCACTGAAAAAAGGGCGGTGACTTTAAATGAGTTGAGGTAGGTGCTGTCGGCCCACAACCGTGAAAAGTTCAGCAAGCCAACAAACTCGCTCGACGTGCCAAAAGCGTCTTCACTCAGCACGCTTTGCCACACTGCCTGGCTAGCCGGCCAGAAAAAGAAAACCAGCACGATCAGCATCTGCGGTGCCACCAGCGCCCACGGCAACCACGCTGATTTGAAGAGGACTCGTTTTTCCAATTCGGTTCTGCTTTAAAGTGCGTTTACTTGCTATGTATTCAGGAGCTGCTTGCGCCCGTATTCAGGGCGCTAAAGCACTATTT
>JANOWB010000249.1:0-13499 GCA_031417695.1 Polaromonas sp. | reverse complement strand
ACCGCTGGACCGGCAGCAAGCGCGCGCGCGAGTTGCTCGACACCTGGTCTGAGTCGCGCTTGAAGTATGAGAAGGTCTTCCCGAATGAGTACAAGCGCGCGCTGCTGGAGCGCAAGGATCGCCGCTTGAATGCCGCGACTGAGACAACGCGAGTGCAGGTGGAGACCAACCGCGAGCCGGTTGGAGCTAAATAAAGGTAGCCAGACACTATTAATTTAGGAGCTGCTCGCGCCCGTATTTATTGGGCTATGGCAGCATAAGATACGATTTTAAACAGTAGGTTAACTCTCTTACTCCTTCCCCTTCCGGGGGAAGGTAGGGATGGGGGCAAGCACATTAGCCGAACCTTTTCTGCGCTTGCCCCCACCCCAGCCCTCCCCCGGAAGGGGAGGGAGTGAAGACTAAGCAATAACCAATTCAGACAGTTAGACAACAGGACAGCATCATGGGAAAAATCACAGGTTTCATGGAATTAGAGCGTTTGGAAGAGGGCTACAAGCCCGTGCCCGAGCGCCTGAAAAACTACAAAGAGTTCGTCATTGGCCTAGACGACAAACAAGCCAAAGACCAATCAGCACGCTGCATGGACTGCGGCACGCCGTTTTGCAACACCGGTTGCCCGGTCAACAACATCATTCCTGACTTCAATGACATGGTGTTCCGCGCCGACTGGAAAAACGCTATTGCCACGCTGCACAGCACCAACAACTTCCCTGAATTTACAGGCCGCATCTGCCCAGCACCGTGCGAAGCCGCCTGCACATTGAACGTGAACGACGACGCGGTTGGTATCAAGTCGATTGAGCACGCCATCATTGACCGCGCCTGGGCTGAGGGCTGGGTCACGCCGCAGCTGCCCAAGCACAAAACAGGCAAAAAAGTCGCCATCGTCGGCTCTGGCCCGGCGGGCATGGCCGCAGCGCAACAGTTGGCGCGCGCAGGCCACGACGTCACGCTGTTTGAAAAGAACGACCGCGTTGGCGGCTTGCTGCGCTACGGCATTCCGGACTTCAAGATGGAGAAAATCCACATCGAGCGGCGCGTTGAGCAAATGACGGCTGAAGGCGTGACGTTTAAATGCGGCGTGATGGTCGGCAACTTGCCCAAAGACTCAAAAGTGACCAACTGGGCAAAAGAAACCATCACCCCCGAGCAACTGCAAAAAGACTTTGACGCGGTGATCTTGACCGGCGGCGCAGAACAATCACGCGACTTGCCGGTGCCCGGCCGTGACCTCGACGGCGTGCATTTCGCCATGGAATTTTTACCATCGCAAAACAAGGTCAACGCAGGCGACAAGGTCAAAGGCCAACTGCGCGCAGACGGCAAACACGTCATCGTGATTGGCGGCGGCGATACGGGTAGCGACTGCGTGGGCACCAGCAACCGCCACGGCGCAGTCAGCGTGACGCAGTTTGAATTGATGCCCCAACCGCCAGAAGAAGAGAACCGCCCAATGACCTGGCCTTACTGGCCCGCCAAGCTGCGCACGTCGTCCAGCCACCTTGAGGGCTGCGACCGCGAATTTGCAATCTCAACCAAAGAGCTGTTGGGCGAAAAAGGCAAAGTCACTGGCTTGAAAACCGTGCGCGTTGAATGGGTCAACGGCAAGATGGTTGAAGTCGCTGGGTCTGAGCAAACCCTCAAAGCCGACCTGGTGCTGCTGGCCATGGGTTTTGTCTCGCCAGTTGCGTCGATTCTTGAATCGTTTGGCATCGACAAAGACAACCGTGGCAATGCCAAAGCCAGCGATGCCTTCATCGGCGGCTATGCAACCAATGTGCCAAAAGTGTTTGTGGCCGGCGACATTCGCCGTGGCCAGTCGCTGGTGGTGTGGGCGATCCGCGAAGGCCGGCAGGCAGCGCGGTCTGTTGACGAGTTTTTGATGGGGTGTAGCGATTTGCCACGTTAATGAGAATTTTTTGCTGCAGATTTAATAGCTGCCAGCGCCCATAAGCGTTCATCTGTTGCGATTCCCAATTATCCCTTTTAACTCAGCGACGGTTTCCAAGAAAAAGCTGATTTTGATTCGTTTGTGTGCAACCGCCAGACAATTTCCCACCCTCACAAGACTGGCCCAGGGCATTCCGGTCGAGCGGAGCGTTTGAGGTGGCGTGCCCTGTTTTCCCCAGCAATTGAAACTTTTTACAAGGTTGGTAAAGATTTGCTACTGCTCGAAAAATGGGTATGTCCACCTGTAACCGCCGTGCTACTCTGCGCCGCAGCGCGTAAGTGTTTGCGGTGGATACGGCCTTGGTCACGAGCTGCTTTCGTTGTCTAGCGTCCTGCAAGGCCACCAACGCGTTCCCGTCTGCAAAACGGTCGGCGTCGAAAGCGGAACGGTAAGGCTGGGCTATCAGTTTAAAAAAATCGGGGAGTTTTGTCGCATGCCAACTACTGTGCAAGCCGCTGCACGCAAAGAACTCGATCTGCTGGTTCGCACCGGTTTAGGTGTCGAGCCGATGGCGCCTGCGCTAGCCAGTATTCTTCGGCAACTGGTAGGGGCTGAGGGCTGCTTTATTGGCTGGTTTGACAAGCACGGTGCGCCCGAAGGGTTCTTTCACGACTCTGCACCCGTTGCTTCGCAAGAGCTTTTTTTAAACAACTACCAAGAACTGTTTGTGGGCCCTCATGAGCTCACTATTTTTTGGCTGGTGACTAACCAGGGCCGTTCTGTTGGCAACATGTTGACTGCCGACAAGGCATTTTTTAAGTCCAACACGTACAACTTGTTGTTCAAACCTTGTCATCACCATTTTGGGCTTGACCTGAAAATCGATGTCAACGGCGTGACCCGAATGGTGATTGAGCTTTTTAGAGAGCAGGCCAATCCGTTTACTGAAGATGACGCTAATCGGCTGTATGGCATCACGCCCGCTCTGCAAATGGCCGTAGGCAAAACCGCAGGCAGCAGCGCAGACAGCCAGGCTGGCAGTTCAGACCATCTACGCAGCTCGTTAGAGGCCGGGCACCTGGTGGTGTCAGTAGACGGCGCGCGCATTACTTTGGTTAATGAGCAAGCCGTTGCACTGCTCAGAATGGCAAGGCTGTTTGACCAAGGCATGGGGTTGATCGGACCCCTAACTGCGCCGCCGCGCTTTATCAGTCAGCTGTGCACGCAATTAAACGCTGGCTCAGCGGCCGTGGCGCGGTCAAGCGTGGGTGTGGTGGGCGGAACGCTTGTCATGTCTGCAAGTTGGATGTGGCCCACTACCCACCCGACCACACCAGGTGCAGCGGCACCTGAGCCCGACAAAAAGGTTTTGGTGACAGTCGAATTTCAAAAGCCCGCCGCCCTTGATAGAGTGCGTAACATCACCAGGCTTGCCTTGTCGCCTCTGCAAAGCCGCATCGCCATGTTTGCGGCGGCGGGTGGCAGCCGAATCGATTGCTCGGCACATCACCAAGTCAGCAAAGAAGCACTGAAAAAACACCTGCGCGAAATTTACGCTGCCTCGCGCTGCGCAGACTGGCAGGAACTGGCTGCCAAACTCAGCGCGCCACCGGCTTAGCGCGACGCCGACTTTACTCAGCGTTTTACACCGCGCTAGACACCGCGCTACACACCTCGCTTTACACCGCCATTTTTGCCGTAGCTTTGGCTTCAGTTTGCGCCACGCAGAAGGACTGCACCCGCGCTACGTACACACCTTAGTTCAAATGCCGAAGCATGACCACACCGCTGCGGGCCAGGTCAGCTGCAGGGCAGCGCCGCGCACTTCACACAAGCCAAAAACTTTTGTGACTGATTGCTTCCGTTAGCTACGTTAGTTATAGCTGCTAACGCCCGAATTTAGGGGCTTTAAAGCACTTTCTGCGCGGTTTTTTAAGCGCCAGCCCTCCCCCACGGGGGAATACCGTCTGTAACGGCCGGTTTTTACAGTCAACCCACTTCACTTATTCACCGACTTTTACAGCCGTACACGCGCAGCTTATGCAGACTCCATACGATCTTTCCTGGTTCGCACTTGCGGCGCTTGTTTTGGTATTGGTTCCGGGGCCCAACATGGCCTTTTGCCTGTCTCGCACGCTTTGCCAAGGGCGGCCAGCCGGGCTCATTTCGCTAGCAGGGGTGCTCACGGCTTACGGCGTACATATTGCGGCAACTGCGATGGGCCTGACCGCACTGATGCTTGCCTCGCCCGGCGCCTTTGAATCTATTCGGTACGCCGGGGTCGCTTATTTGCTGTACCTCGCTTGGCGCATGTCACACCCCGCAACAGCTGCGCCATTTGCAATGCGCAGCCTAAGACCTGCACCGCACCTCGCGCTGTTCTGCTCAGGCTTTTTAGTCAACTTGCTCAACCCTAAAGCAGTGCTGTTTTATGTTGCGCTGCTGCCCCAATTTTTGCGACCTGAGAAAGGCCAGTTGATGGCCCAAAGCCTGCAGCTTGGCGCCGTGCAAGTGGTCATCAACGCTGCGGTGATGGGTTTGCTGGTGTGCGGTGTTTCGCGCTTGCAACCACTTCTAACCGGACGGAGCCCGGCGTGGCAACACGCAACGCGCTGTTTGCTGGGCTGCCTTTTTGCTGCACTCGCTACGCGGTTGCTGATGGTGCGTCTCGTTTGACGATCGACTTTAGGCTAGTGCAAGAGGCTGGCAAGTTTTTGACGTGCCCTGACCGAGGATGTAGCAAGTGGTGCATTTACAAACGGAAAAAATATTCTCCCCCTCGGGGGAATACCCAAGCGCTCAGGTTGAGCTTATATTTTTATACGCATGGCCCTGGCGAAAAAGTGGCTAGCGAAAAAGTGCCTTGACGCTACTAATTTAATAGCTGACAGCGACCATATTTATTGTCTTTCTGCATGCTTAAGGCCCGATTAAACAAGGTGAAACAAATGAAAACAGCTTCGTCAACCTATGCGCAAGTAGCGCCAGATACCTATGCCGTAGTGCGAATTCTTTCTGCGCTGTTCTGCGCAGCGCTGCCCTTTGCCCTGACCGGCTGCAATGACGGCCGCGAGCACGATGCAGGAGTTTATGGGGCGGTGGGCGTTAAGTGCCCGGCGGGTGGTGAATGCATTTCGGGTGACTTGCAGGCCGGCGCTAGCTTTGCAGCCTTGCTTGATACGGGTCAGCCGACTTGGGTGTTGGCAACGATGTAAGGGCCTGGGGAGAGGCCGGGGATTTAAGCGTGGTGACGATGCGCAAGCCAACGGCGCAAAAGACGCGTTGTTGTCAATCGTGGCGAACAAGATTGGGCGTCTGATACGGGCTGATTGCTATTTAATAATGAGCTGCTCGCGCCCGTATTTGTTGAGTAAAAGACGGAATTTATTTAAATCAGGGCTCTTTTTTGTCCTGCGGAACCTCGCGCACTTCAACATCCACTACATCAGCATTTCTTACTGGCGAGCGCTGTCGGTTTGATTGCCCACTTGTATTGCCATTGGCAGGCCACTGCCCCCGCGCCGAGTATTTTTGCACTTGCCTGAACACCACCCAAGGCGCAGGTTTTTGCCAGGTCAGCAGTGCTTTGAGCAGGCTGAACACGACCGCCACAAGGCCGACTGCGATCAGGCACGTCGCAAACACCAGCGCAATCACCGCCAAAAACAGCTTGAGCACAAAGCGCAGTAAAACCGAAACAAATCCGCCGGGGCTATCTGTCATCAATTAGCCTTTCAAATCCAATAGTTGACGCCGTGCGGGCAGATTTCAAGCCAAGCCCGAGCCGCTGGCCAGCTTGGCACAGACGTCAAACCCACGTCTTATGCCAACAAAGCCTGCGCAAACTCCCGCGCATTAAATGTTTCCAAATCGTCCAACTGCTCGCCCACGCCAATAAAGTACACCGGCACGGGGCGCAGCGTGGGCGTGGCTGTTTGCCGCTCTTTTGCCCACAGTGCAATCGCCGCCAACACGCCGCCTTTGGCTGTGCCGTCTAGTTTGGTCACGATCAGCCCAGTAAGTTGCAGCGCGTCGTCAAACGCTTTGACTTGTGACAAGGCGTTTTGCCCGGTGTTGCCGTCGATTACTAGCAGCACCTCATGGGGTGATGTGGATTCTGCCTTTTGCACCACGCGTTTGATCTTTTTCAGCTCTTCCATCAAATGCAGCTGCGTTGGCAGGCGGCCTGCCGTGTCTACCAGCACCACGTCTTTGCCTCTAGCCTTGCCAGCGGTCACGGCGTCAAACGCTACGGCTGCTGGGTCGCCGCCTTCTTTGCTGATGATCTCGACCGTGTTTCGGTCGGCCCACACGGCCAATTGCTCGCGGGCGGCCGCGCGAAACGTGTCGGCTGCCGCCAGCAGCACGCTGGCGCCCTCGTTGGCCAAGTGTTTGGTCAGCTTGCCAATCGATGTGGTTTTGCCTGCCCCGTTAACGCCGGTCACCATGATGACAGTGGGTTGCTGCTGGCCAATCACCAGGCTTTGCTCGAGCGGCTTTAGCAAGTCGCTTAACGATTGGGTGAGTATATTTTTAACCGCTACCGGGTTCGTTACGCCACTGGCGGCAACCCGGCGCTTGACGTCGTCTAGTAAGTAAGTGGTGGCTTTCACGCCGGTGTCGGCCATCAGCAGTGCGGCTTCGAGGTTGTCGTAAAGCGCATCATCGATCTGCGTGCCGGTAAACACGCTTGAAATGCTGGAGCCCGTTTTGCGCAAGCCAGAAGTGAGCTTATCCAGCCAGCGTTGGCGCTCGGCAGGTAGAGCGGTGATACTGTCAAGGTCTAGCGGCGTGACCAGCGCGCTGCCGATCATGCTGCCGGTGGCTGGCTTGGGCAACACGTCGCCGGTGATAGCCGCACTGGGCACCGCGGGCAACGCAGGCGTTACTTGGATCACTGCCGCTGGGGGAGATTTTTTCTTGAAGAAACTGAACATTGAACCTGCTTTTGAGTCACATCATTCTATGAAACACCCGCACCAGATTTCTTCGGCACGTTTTTTACCATTGTTGATCACCGCTTTTGCCGCCAGCGCCGCCTGCGCACAAGCGCCGGACAATACCCAAAAGATCGAGCAGTTCACCCTTGGCAACGGGCTGACGGTCATTGTCAAACCCGACCGCCGCGCCCCCACTGCCGCGCACATGCTGTGGGTGCGGGTTGGATCGATTGACGAAGTAGACGGCACATCGGGCGTGGCCCATGTGCTGGAACACATGCTGTTTAAAGGCACGGCCACCACCAAGCCCGGCGAGTTTTCACGCCGCGTGGCTGCTTTAGGCGGGCGTGACAACGCCTTTACCAGCCGAGACGCCACGGGCTACCACCAGCAAATTCCGGCCAACAAACTCGAAGACGTGATGCGGCTGGAGGCTGATCGCTTTGCCAACAACCAGTGGGCAGACGAAGAATTCAAACGCGAGATGGAAGTGGTCAAAGAAGAGCGCCGCTCCCGCACCGAAGAATCGCCTAGAGCTCTGATGTTTGAAGCCGCCACCGCCATGACCTTCACTGCCTCCCCGTACCGCAGGCCCATCGTTGGCTGGATGAGCGACCTGGACGCCATGAAGCCGCAAGACGCACGCGACTTTTACAAACGCTGGTACGTACCGGGCAACGCTGCCGTAGTCGTTGCGGGTGACGTTGAGGTAGCTGAAGTCAAACGTCTGGCTGAAAAGTACTACGGCCCAATTGCCGCGCGCCCCGTGCCCGAGCGCAAGCCGCGTGACGAGCCCGAGCAAACCGGCGCACGACGAATGGACTTCAAAGGCGTGGCGTCGCAAGCCTATGTCAGCTTGTCATTCAAAGTGCCCAAGATTGAGGCTGCCGAGTTTGCCGACGCCAACTCGGGCCGCGACGCCTTGGCGCTGACCGTGCTAGCCGCCGTGCTCGACGGCTACAGCGGCGCCCGCTTGGGCCGCGCGCTAGAGCAGGACATTCCTGGGGGATCAAGCCGGCTGGCCGACAGTGCCGACGCTTACAACGGCCTGATCGGCCGGGGCCCGCAGGTGTTTGGGTTGTCGGGCGTGCCGGCGCAGGGCAAAACACCCGAACAAGTTGCTGCGGCGCTGCGTGAGCAAGTGGCGCTGGTGGCCAAATCGGGCGTGAGCGATACTGAACTGAACCGCGTTAAAACCCAGTGGGTGGCCAGCGAAACCTACAAGCTCGACGGCGTGTTTAACCAGGCACGCGAGCTGGGCTCTAACTGGATTTGCGGTTTACCGCTGGATGCAAGCGCGCAATTGATAGCCCGGTTGCGCACCGTGACCAGTGCCGAAGTGCAAAGCGTTGCCGCCAAGTATTTTGGCGATGACCAGCTCAACATTGCCACGCTGGTGCCGCAGCCAATTGACCCCAATCGCAAGCCGCGCGCGCGCCCAGCGGCAGCCGGGGCATCGCGGCATTGAAACCTGACGTAGCTACCCGCAACCTGAGCGGGTGGTAAGCAACAACCCACTATCAAGCACCATGAAATCTACTATTAAAATAATAGCTGTTCGCGCCCGTATTTATTGGGCTACGGCCGCTTTATTGTTCATTTTTGGCCCTGCAGCGGCAGCCATACCCATACAAAAATGGACATTGCCCAATGGCGCCATGGTGTTTTTGGTTGAAAGCCCGGCCATCGCCATGCTTGATGTGCAGGTTGATTTTGACGCCGGAAGCCGCCGTGACCCGGCCAGCAAAGCGGGCTTGGCCAGCGTTGCCGCCGCACTGGCGGGCAAAGGCATTGCGCCCCGTGCTGGCCAGCCCGCGCTGGATGAAAACGCCTTGGGCGAAGCCTGGGCAGATTTGGGTGCGCAGTTTGACGCGAGTGCGGGCGGCGACCGCATGAGCTTTTCATTGCGCACCCTGACCGAGCCAGACTTGCTGGCCAAAGCCGTAGCGCTGGCGGCGCGGCAAATGGCCGAGCCGTCTTTTCCTGATGCAGTCTGGCAGCGCGATCGTCAGAAGATCATTGCCAACCTCAAAGAGTCCTACACCCGGCCAGGCTCGGTAGCTGGCCGCGCATTTACCAGCGCGGTGTACGGCAGCCACCCGTACGGCTACGACGTGACTGAAGCCAGCATGGCCAACATCACTACCGCCGACATGCAGGCGTTTTACGCCAGCAGCATTGCGGTTTGCCGCGCCCGTGTCAGCATGGTGGGCGCCGTGACGCGTGCACAGGCCGATGCGATAGCCCAGCAACTGCTGGCGCGCCTGCCGCAAGTTGGGTGTGCCAGCCTGGCTCCACTGGCGCCGGTTGCCGAGGTGGCCGCCTTAACGCAGCCGCAGCAACAAGACATCGTGTTTGATGCCGCGCAAGCCCAAGTGCTGATCGGCCAGCCCGGCTACAAACGTGATGACCCGGCCTACTTCCCGCTGCTGGTCGGCAATTACATTTTGGGCGGCGGCGGTTTTGTGTCGCGGCTGCAAAACGAGGTGCGCGAAAAGCGCGGCTTGACCTATGGCGCGTACAGTTACTTTCAGCCCGGGCTGCACGCAGGTGCGTTCACGGTCAGCCTGCAAACCCGGCCCGACCAGGCGGCGCAAGCGCTCGACGTGGCCCGTACCGTGGTGAAAGATTTCGTCGCCAACGGCCCGACTGACGACGAACTGAAAGCTGCCAAAGACAACCTGATTGGCGGCTTTGCCTTGCTCATCGACAGCAACCGCAAGCTGCTGGGCAACATCAGCAGCATTGCCTGGAATAACTTGCCGCTGACCTACCTCGACACCTGGACTGAGCAGGTCGGCAAGGTAACGACGCAAGACATCAAAGCCGCTTTTTCGGCCAGGCTTCAACCTGACAAAATGGTGACTGTTGTGTTGGGCGCCAAGCCTTGACACTGCCCCCAAAAAAGCTCTGCAAAATTTCATGAAATACACCGCCCAAGTTGCCGCCGAAAAACCAGCTAAAGACCCCGCAAAAAAATTGGCCAGGTCGGGCAAAGTGGTGGGCCGCAAAACCATTCCCCCGGGTGAAGTGCGCATTATTGGCGGCCTGTACAAGCGCAGCAAACTGCCCGTAGCTGCGGTGGCCGGGTTGCGCCCCACGCCCGACCGGGTGCGCGAAACGCTGTTCAATTGGCTGGGTCAAGACCTGACCGGCTGGCGCTGCGTAGACGCCTTCGCTGGCACTGGCGTGCTGGGTTTTGAGGCCGCGTCGCGCGGCGCTCTAGACGTGGTGCTGTGCGAGCAAGATGCTGCGCTGGCCGACAAACTCAAGGCGTCCCAAATCAAGCTAAAAGCCGCTTCGGTCAAAGTAGAGCGCGGCGATGGCGTCAGCCTGCTGCGCCGCGTCAGCAGCGGCAGTTTGCAACTGGTTTTTTTAGACCCACCGTATGAGTCGACCGCGTTAGAAGCCGCGTTGAAAGCGGCAGCAGTGGCCATAGCGGTTCCGGGTTTTGTGTACCTGGAGGCGGCTAAACCGTGGCTAGATGAAGAGCTGGCGCCGCTCGGCTTAACCGTGCATCGCTTTGGTAAAGCGGGTGCTGTGCATTTTCATCTGTTGATCAAAACCCCTATTGAAATGCCCGCTGAAACGCCGGCAGAAACCGCCGCAAGCGCATAATTCAGCCATGATTCAACCTGTGCGCATTGCAGTGTATTCCGGCACGTTTGACCCCCTCACGCTGGGCCACCTCGACGTGGTCAAACGCGCAGCGGGCTTGTTTGACCAGCTCATCATCGCGGTAGCCACTGCACACCATAAAAAAACGCTTTTTAGCCTTGAGGCCAGGGTTTTATCAGCGCAAGCAGCTACTAAAAGCCTAGCAAATGTGTCCGCGCTGCCGTTCGACGGCCTGATCATGGACTTTTGCGAAACGCATAACGCCTGCGCAGTGGTGCGCGGCATTCGCAACCTGACCGACTTCGACTACGAAGCGCAAATGGCCGCCATGAATCGCAAGCTGGCACCACAAATCGAAACCGTTTTTTTACTGCCTGATGCGCCTTTAGCCTGCATCAGCAGCACGCTGGTGCGCGAGATCAGCAAGCTCGGCGGCGATGTCAGCCAGATGGTTACTGCCGAGGTGCTTGCCGCTTTGAACAATGTTAAGGCCGTCTAAACCATGGCGCTGCTGATCACCGACGAGTGCATCAACTGCGACGTGTGCGAGCCCGAATGCCCGAACCAGGCCATTTACATGGGCAAAGATATTTACGAGATTGACCCCAGCAAATGCACCGAATGCGTTGGTCATTTTGACGAGCCGCAATGCGTGCAGGTGTGCCCGGTAGCCTGCATTCCTGTCAGCCCGCAGCACATTGAAAGCAAGCCGATGCTGTGGGAAAAATACCATCGCCTGACTGACACAGTGCCCGTTACTCAAAAAGTAGCTTGAAACGTACTTTTCAGTCGTTTTTGGCTGTGTTTTGGTGCTGTAAACCAATTAATACGGGCGCGAGCAGCTACTAAATAAGTAGCAGTTTCAAGTCGCGGATAATTGAGCCAACATGATGTTACAAATAATCAGGTTTTTGGCGCCGCCAACGTTACTTGCGCTGCAGTGCTTTCTGGCGGGGCCATTGCACGCGGCGCCCCAAATCGACTTGCGCCAGCAAGATCGCGCAAGCCTGAACATGGACATTCGTGCAACGTGGCAAACCGCAATGGTGCTTGGCAGGAGCATTGCGCCCACTACGCCGCTCGATGCGCAGGCGGTTTGGCTGCTGCCTGAAAGCCAATTCAAACCTGGCCAAATGATGCCAGTCACAGTCAAAAACGGCGAACGCTTGGTGGGCAGATGGTCGATGTTGCTGGGTGACAGCTCGCAAGATTTGCTGGTCGAGCTGCCGATGCCCCGCCTGGATGTGGTGCACCTGAGCTACCGCTACAACAACGACGCCTGGACGCAAATCTCGGCAGGCGATCAGATTCCCATGGTCAAGTGGCCGTTTGTAAACCGCAATCCGGCATTTGCCATACCGCCTAAAACGGGTGAACTGCAAATCGTGCTCGACGTTCCGGTGCCCGGTTTGTTCCCCAGCCCAGTGATTGTTTGGGGGGACACGGCTTTTCGGGAAGACCACACTCTGCGCAATTTTGAGGTGGGTGCGGCTTTGGCGTTGGCCGTGCTCAGTCTGTTTTTATGCGCGGGTGCGGCGATTATTTTCAAGCGTTTTGCTTTTGTGGCGGTGGGGCTTTATTCGGTCAGTATCTTTTTGGTGTCTGCTGGGCAGGGCGGTATTTTCGGCATGTATCTGGGCACCGCTACCAGCTGGTTTAACGACTACGTTAAATACGTTACCGCTGCCATTTTTGGTGCGGTAGTGCCGTGGACGATCAGCATGGTGGTTGCGCAAAAACACTATTCCCGCTTGGTTGCGCGCGTGGCCGCGTTGTGGCTGGTGGGTAGCTTGGCCGCGGTGCTGGTCATGCTCTTTACTGTTGCGCGAAGCACGCAGTGGGCCATGTTATCGCCTTTTTTAATCGCCAGTTTGTTGTTTGGTGTCGGTATTGCGCTGGCTAGCGTGGTGCGCGGTCAGCGGCACGGGTCTTTGGCACTGGCCGCAACGCTGCTGTTGTGTGCGGGTATTTTTGCGCCCATCGTGTCATATTGGGGCTATCTGGATGGCAGATTCAGCTTTTCTATAACTGCCCTTTCTTTTTTGTTGTCGAATACCTTGTTGTTGCTGGCGTTGCTGCTTCAATACCGTCATGGCAATCGCGTGATCGAGCGGGCGCAGCGCTCTAGCGGTCGAGACGCGCTGACGGGTTTGCTGAACCGCGCGGTGTTTGAAGGCAGGCTAGGCAAAATTGTTCGCGAGGCGCCCAAGTCAAACTCAAATGCACTTTTTATGTACATCCCGATCAGTGATCGTGACACGCTGGAGCAGAACTTTGGCGGCGAAGGTTTTGAATCTGGCATGGTGCAAATGGCGGCGGCGTTGTCGTCGAGTATCTCGGTAGTTGACACGGTTGCCCGCCTGTCAACCAATGCGTTTGGGGTGCTGGTAGTCATGCCGCCAGACGTCAAGGCAGGTAACGCGCTGGCTCAAAAACTCATTACCCGCATCATGGCGGTGGCCAGCCACAGCGCGCCCATGGCACAAACCGCACGCATTGCGTTGGCTTGGGCCCCAGCCAGCGGATCAACGCTTGGCAATCTTGAACTGGCGGCCAAGAAAGTGCTGCAAAAGATGGAAGACGGCAAGCGGGTAGGGTGGGTCAGCGGTGTAATGACGACGGCCAAGTCGGTGGATACGTCTGGCGTGGCAAGTGCCAGCCAAGACAGTCAATCTTCCTCCAGGCCGCGACCCCACGAGCTGCACAGCCTGATCAACGGGATTGAAGACACCATGCGCCGGGAAGATTTTGATGCCATCCAAAAACGTGCTGATCAGCTTACAAAAGACGCTGATACGTCTGCTCGATAGCGCAACTAATGATCTAGCGCCAGGGGTTTTTGCAGCCTTGCGTACCAGGGCCGAAAACTCGGTAGCTGCCTCGCTACTAGGCGGTGAATTCCCAGTTTCTCTTGGCGCCCAGCACGGCGTCGGGGTAGGGCGCTTTACCGCGCGAGCCGTTGTAGCGGCCCAAGCCTAAAAACAGATCGCCTTTTTCGCGGTCGAGGTAGTGCCGCAAAATCACGCAGCCAAAGCGCAGGTTGGTTT
>JANOWB010000248.1:0-5660 GCA_031417695.1 Polaromonas sp. | reverse complement strand
TTTTAATTGCAGTGATTGGCCTGTTCGGCATTGGCGAGATTTTGCTGACGATGGAAGAGGGCTTGGCCTTCAAAGGCAAAGACGGCAAGATCAACGCCAAAGTGGTTTTGGAAACCTGGAAAAAATTACCCCGCTATTGGCTCAGCTATATTCGCAGCGCAGCGGTCGGCTGCTGGATGGGCATTACGCCCGGCGGTGCAACCCCCGCGTCCTTCATGGGGTACGGCATTGCCAAGCGCTTTTCTAAAACCCCAGGCAACTTTGGCAAAGGCGATATTGAAGGCGTTATTGCCCCAGAAACCGCCGCCCATGCGGCTGGCACTGCCGCGCTGCTGCCTATGTTGACGCTGGGTATTCCTGGCTCACCTACCGCCGCCGTGTTGCTGGGCGGCTTGCTGGTGTGGGGTTTGCAGCCAGGGCCTTTGCTGTTTGTAGAGCAAAAAGATTTCGTGTGGGGGCTGATTGCCAGCATGTACTTGGGCAATATTGCAGGGCTGATTGTGGTGCTGCTTACCGTGCCTTGGTTTGCTGCCATTTTGCGGATTCCGTTTTCGATCATCGCGCCGGTCATTTTGGTGATTTGTGCGGTGGGGGCCTACACGGTGCACAGCTCCATGTTTGATGTGTGGCTGATGATGGGGTTTGGCGTGATGGGCTATGTGTTTAAAAAGCTCGACTACCCGCTGGCCCCGCTGGTGTTGGCGCTGGTACTTGGCGATATGGCTGAAAACGCCTTCAGGCAATCATTGCTCGGTTCAAGCGGCAGCATGCTCGTGTTTGTGTCGAACCCGCTGGTGGCAAGCATCACGTGTTTGGCATTGCTGATGCTGTTTTGGCCATTGATTGGTGCGGTATTGAAGCGCTTGAAGTCAAAACCAGCATGACCGTCAGGCTATGGATGCGCTACGAGGCGTCGGGTACGTCGGGCTTTGGCTTGCTTGAAGGCGCGCAAATCGCAGTGTGCAAAGGCGACATGTTTGGCAACTTTGAGCGCACGGGGCAGTTGCTTTTGCTAGCGGATGTCACCACCGCCTTGCCCTGCGTACCCGGCAAATTCATCGGGCTGTGGAACAACTATCACGCGCAAGCTGTCAAGCAGGCTTTGAGCTTGCCCGCAGAGCCGTTGTGGTTTATTAAAGCGGCAAGCAGTTATTGCGCGCACGAGGCGCCTTTTTCGGCACCCGCTAATTACGATGGCCGGGTGGTGTACGAGGGCGAGTTGGGCCTGGTGATAGGCAAAAAATGCAAAAACGTGTCAGTTGAAGAAGCATCGGAAGCGATTTTTGGCGTGACTTGCGTCAATGATGTAACCGCGCTGGATCTGCTCACGCGCGACGCATCATTTGCCCAATGGAGCCGCGCCAAAAGCTTTGATACCTTTGGCATTTTTGGGCCGGTGATTGCCAGCGGACTCAATTGGCAGACGCTGACGGTACGCACGCTGGTCAATGGCCGTGAGCGTCAAAACTACCCTTGCAGCGACATGATTTTTTCACCCGCGCAAATCGTGTCCGGTCTGTCGCAAGAGATGACGCTGATGCCTGGCGATGTGATTGCTTGCGGAACGTCTTTGGGCGTGCTTCCCATCAAGCCGGGTACAGTGGTGGAGGTGTCGATAGACGGCATTGGCGTATTGAAGAATACGTACGAGTCAAATACCAACAGCGTAGAAGTTTGAAATGAAAATTTGCATAGTAGGCGCGGGTGCCATTGGCGGCATGCTGGGTGTCAAGTTGGCGTTAAGCGGACATGACGTGACGCTCATTTTGCGAGGAGCCAATTTGGACGCCGTGCGCCAAAACGGTTTGACGTTGATTGAGGAAAACGGCAACGAACTCGTTGCCAAGCCGATCAAGGCTACTTCCACTATCAGCGAAGCGGGCGTGCAAGACGTGGTGATTTTGGGTTTGAAGGCACACCAGGTTGCAGCAGTCGCCGCCGATTTGCCGCAGTTGATGCACAGCGCAACACGCGTAGTGACGATGCAAAACGGTATCCCCTGGTGGTATTTTCACAAGCTGCCAGGCACTTACACCGGCATGCCGGTGCGCGCAGTTGACCCCGAGGGAGTGATTGCGAAGTACATTCCCATCGACAGCGTGATTGGCAGCGTGGTGTACCCGGCCAGTGAAGTTATCAAGCCCGGCGTTATCAAAGTTATTGAGGGCAATCGATTCACGCTGGGCGAGATTGATGGATCTGACACACCCAGCATTCGAGCAATCAGCGATGCCTTCAAGGCGGCGGGTTTCAAAGCACCCGTGTCCATGGACATTCGCTCAGAAATTTGGCTTAAGGTGTGGGGCAATTTGAGTTTTAATCCGATCAGCGCCTTGACGCACGCCACACTCGAAGACATTTGCCTGTACCCACCCACGCGTGAGCTGGCCGCCAGCATGATGACTGAAGCCCAGGCGATTGGCGAAAAGCTCGGCGTACAGTTCAAGGTCAGCCTCGAAAAACGCATTGCAGGTGCGCAGGCGGTAGGGCAACACAAAACATCCATGCTGCAAGATGTAGAGCAGGGCAGGGCCCTTGAGCTGCAGGCGCTGGTGGCCGCTGTCATCGAGCTCGGGCAAATTACACAAACCCCCACGCCAACCATTCACGCTGTGTATGCGCTGGCCAGCTTGCTAGCCAAGAATTTGCAGCAGCACAACGCAACTCTCAAAATCTCCTAATCAAAAACATTTTTATGAACCACTTCACCACTCTCCACGAAATGGTGGCGCTGCAAGCGCCCGCATCTACCGCCATGATGGCGCCTGGCGGTGTGCCGTTGTCTTACGGCGCAATGAATCAGCTCATCGCACAAACGACTGCAGCCTTGAACGCCATGGGCATCGGCCGCGGTGACCGTGTAGGCATCGTGCTGCCCAACTGCCCTGAAATGGCAACCGCTTTTGTTGCTGTTGCCAGCGCCTGCACGGCTGCGCCACTTAACATGGCCTACCGGGCCGACGAGTTTGAGTTTTACTTGAGCGACTTAAAAGCCAAGGCGCTGATAGTGGCCGTGGGTGGCGAAACCCCGGCGCTCGCGGTAGCGGCCAAGCAGGGCGTGGCAGTCATTTATCTGAAAGCTTTACCAGAACTAGGTGCCGGTAACTTTGAACTCGTCTCAGCACAAAAGGGCCAGGCTGCCTTACCAGGCCCGGCGCACGCAGACGACGTGGCATTGATTTTGCACACCTCGGGCACTACATCACGGCCGAAAATTGTGCCGTTGTCACACCTTAATGTGTGTGCCTCGGCGCGCAACATCAGCCACACGCTTCAGCTGACCAGCGCCGACCGCGAGCTGCACGTCATGCCGCTGTTTCACATCCACGGTTTAATTGCTGGAGTTTTGGCACCGATGGCTGTGGGCAGCATGATTTTTTGCACACCCGGTTTTAATGCGCTCAAGTTTTTCGGCTGGATGAAAGAATGCAAGCCCACCTGGTACACAGCTGTGCCCACCATGCACCAAACCATTTTGGCACGGGCAGCTGGCAACATGGACGTGATTGAAGCCAACCCGCTGCGCTTTATCCGTTCGTCATCGTCGTCCATGCCGCCACAGGTAATTGCCGAGCTTGAGCGGGTGTTTAAAACGCCGTTGATCGAGTCCTACGGCATGACAGAAGCTGCGCACCAGATGGCCAGCAGCCCGCTGCCACCGGGCAAGCGTATTCCTGGTTCAGTGGGCATTGCTGCTGGCCCGGAAGTCGCCATCATGGACATCACCGGCAACCTGCTGGCTGCAGGCGATATTGGCGAGATCGTAATTCGCGGTGAAAACGTCACGTTGGGCTACGAGAACAACGACAAGGCTAACGCTGAAGGCTTTACCAACGGCTGGTTTCGCACCGGCGACCAGGGAACCCTGACTGAAGACGGCTACCTGACCCTAACAGGGCGCTTAAAAGAAATCATTAACCGCGGCGGGGAAAAAATCTCCCCGCGCGAAGTTGACGAAGTATTGATGGATCACCCCGCAGTAGCGCAGGTCGTCACTTTTGGTACGCCACATGAAAAACTCGGCGAAGAAGTCGCTGCCGCCGTGGTGCTGCGTGAAGGCAAAACAGCGACAGAGCAAGAAATTCGCGCCTTCGTCGCTACCAAATTAGCAGACTTTAAAGTGCCCAAGAAAATTCTCATCATGGATGAAATTCCCAAAGGTGCGACCGGAAAACTGCAGCGCATCGGGTTGGCGCAAAAGCTGGGTTTGGTCTAGTTCAATTTGGCCTAATTACGCAGGCGGCCATCTCGGGACACCATGGCCAGGTCAACAAACTTGCTGCCGTGCTGTTTGGTTGGGCCATACGACACTACAAAGCCGCCTGCATCGTAAGTGCCCAAACTTCGCATCGAGTTCATCAGGCTTTCGGCGTTAAAAGGCTTCTTTGCTCGCCGCATGGCTTCTGTCAACACTTTTGCGCCAATGCAGGCTTCAAGGTGCGTGCTGTTCATGGCGGTTGCAATGCCCGATTCTTGCAAGGCTTTGGCGCATTCACGCACCACAGACAGTGGTGATGACGCGCTGGGCACAACCTGCGCAATTGAGACGCCTGCGCCAGCTTCTCCGGCGGCCGTAATAAATTGCTGGGCACCCACAAACGACAGGCTGGACATCGGTATGGTTAAACCGCGGCTCACGAGCTGGCGGCTAATTTCAGCAGCAGGGCCGGACAGCACCGTGTTGATCAGCACATCTGGTTTTAGTTTAACGAGCTCGTTAAGTTTGCTCGGCTCCACCTTGGCATTGCGCTGCAAAGAAAACGACTGGGGTTGCTTGCCTTGTTTGGCCAAGTAGTCGACGACAGCTGCCAGATTTTGTTTGCCTACCTCGTCGTCGTAGTGCACAACCACCACCTGCTTTAGACCAAGGCCAGTCCAAAAGGCCAGCATTTTTTCAAGCTCTTCCGGGTAAGACGCGCGCAAAGTAAACACCACCGGGTTGGGTTTGCGGACCGGATTCGCACCTGAAAAAGGCGCGAAAAACAGAACGTCGGCTTTTTCTGCCAGCGGCATCGCGTCCAGACTCAACGTAGCCGAGGCAAAGCCAAAAAGGGCTGCTGCTTTATTTTCTTGCAACAGCTTTTGGGCATTTGCGCCAGCGGTTTTGCGGTCATTTTTGTCGTCAAGCGACACCAACTCAATCGGGCGGCCGTCTACGCCGCCTTTTGCATTCACCGATTTGAAATAGGCCAAGGCGCCGTCTCGAATGTCAATGCCGAAAGCGGCGTTGCTGCCCGTGAGTGGGACTGATTGGCCAATGACCCATGGCGTTTGCGCGTGGCTAGCAGCTGCACAAAAAAGCAGGCTGGCCAAACTCAATTTGCCCAAATTGCCCAAACTACCTAAGCTACGCGAAATACTGATCTTCTGCATGATGGTGCTTTTACAAAACACACAATTAGACCGAAAGCACAGCACTCTGTCGAGTCAACGCAAAGTACCAATTATTTTGGCGCAGGTGCTGAAAAAGGTGTCTGCAAGTACCGCTGGACCGTCATCCTGAACCGGGGTTCAGGTGGGCGAGGGCAGCCTGGCTTTGGGCTCGTCTAACGCGAGACGGGCGCGCCAGCCGGGCAATTTACCAAGCCCGTGCTATTAAAAGCATTGGTTCAAGGAAATATAAAGCCCAGCGCGTACCGCAGACAAAAACGATTGTAGGC
>JANOWB010000247.1:0-11491 GCA_031417695.1 Polaromonas sp. | reverse complement strand
GCGTGCCCGCTGATGTGCTTGAAACCGCACGCGAACTGGCCAAAGCCGAGAGTAAAGACGGTTACAAGCTGACGCTAAAAATGCCCTGCTACCTGCCCGTGATGCAGTTTGCCACCAGCAGCGCCCTGCGCGAAGTGCTGTACCGCGCTTACACCACGCGAGCCAGCGACCAGGCCCCGGCTGAGTTCAGCCAATTTGACAACAGCGCCATCATTCAAAAAATTTTGGCGCTGCGCCTTGAAGAGTCAAAACTGCTGGGCTATAACAATTTTGGTGAAGTATCTGTCGTTGCCAAAATGGCCAAATCGCCCGACGAAGTCATCACCTTTTTGCGTGATTTGGCCAAGCGTGCCCGCCCTTTTGCTGAACAAGACGTAGCTGACCTGCAGGCTTTTGCGGCAGAAAACTTGAGCATGAAAGACCCACAAACCTGGGACTTTTCCTACATTGCTGAAAAGCTAAAAGAAGCGCGCTACGCCTTCAGCGAGCAAGAAGTCAAACAATACTTCACCGCGCCCAAGGTGCTGGCGGGTTTGTTCAAAATTATTGAAACGCTGTTTGAAGTGGCTATTCAAGCTGACACCGCCCCAGTGTGGAAGCCCGGCGTCGAGTTTTTTAAAATCGAGCGCGCTGGCAAGTTGATTGGCCAGTTTTATTTAGACCAGCCCGCCCGCACCGGCAAGCGCGGCGGCGCGTGGATGGACGATGTGCGCGCCCGCTGGCTGCGGCCGGACACCGGCGCGCTGCAAACACCCATTGCCCACTTGGTGTGCAACTTTGCCAGTGGTGTGGGCGGCAAGCCAGCACTGCTTACCCATGACGACGTGACCACGCTGTTCCATGAATTCGGCCACGGCCTGCACCACCTCTTGAGCCAAATCAATGAGCGGGAAGTGTCGGGCATCAGTGGCGTCGAGTGGGACGCTGTAGAGCTGCCCAGCCAGTTCATGGAAAATTTTTGCTGGGAATGGGACGTGCTTAAACACATGACCGCCCATGTTGATACCGGCGAGCCGTTGCCACGCGCGCTGTTTGACAAAATGCTGGCCGCCAAAAACTTCCAGGCTGGTATGCAAACGCTGCGCCAGGTTGAGTTTTCGTTGTTCGACATGCTGCTGCACACAGCGCACAACCCGAGCAGTGACGTGATGGCGCTGCTCAACCAGGTGCGCAAAGAAGTGGCCGTGGTGCAGTCGCCTGCCTACAGCCGCACAGCGCACACCTTCAGCCATATATTTGCGGGTGGTTACGCTGCTGGTTACTACAGCTACAAGTGGGCTGAAGTGCTGTCGGCCGATGCTTATGCCGCGTTTGAAGAGGCGCTGGAGCAAGGCGTGCCGCAAATCGACGTTGGCAGAAAATACCGCGAAGCGATTTTGGAAGCGGGTGGCAGCCGCCCGGCAATGGCGTCGTTTAAAGCGTTCAGGGGCCGCGAGCCGACTATTGATGCGCTGCTGCGTCATCAGGGCATGGCCCAGGCGCGTTAAGCTTTCATCTTGTTTGCGTCCCTATTGATGTCTGTGCTTGCATTTTGGAGAAAACACAATGTTGAAAAAACCAACGCTATCTAAATTAATAGCGGCTTGCGCCCTGATTACTTGGGCCGCAGCCTCATTCGCCCAGCCTGTGTACCGCATTGTGGGCCCAGACGGTAAAGTGTCATTCTCAGACAAACCGCCGGTTGAGCCAACTGCCAAAGCCGCACCGGGCAAAGCAGCGGGCGGCGGCGCTACAGGTGGCACATCCGGTAGCGGGCTGCCGTTTGAATTGCGCCAAGTGGCCGGCAAGTTCCCAGTCACGCTGTACACCGGCGACAACTGCAGCCCATGCCAGTCAGCGCGCAGCATGTTGATTACGCGAGGCGTGCCTTTTACCGAAAAAACCGTCAACACCAACGAAGACTCGCAAGCACTGCAACGTTTAAGCGGCGACAACTCGCTGCCGTTTGGCACGATAGGTGGGCAGCAGCTAAAGGGTTATTCAGACGCCGAGTGGACGCAATACTTAACCGCGGCGGGCTACCCTACCGCGTCAACATTGCCCGCCAGCTACCGCCAGCCCGCTGCTACGCCAATGGTTGCCGTTGCAGCAGCGCCTGCCAAGCCTGCTGCTGCACAAGCACCAGCCGCCGTAGCGCCTCCACCCACAACCATCACGCCGGCCAGTCCGTCTGGCATTCGGTTTTAAACGGATTTGTTTTTAGGCGGGTGCGTTAAAACGACATTGTTTTAACGCCAGCACTGGTCGCCAGCAGGCACACGCTGGCTTTTTGAAATGCAAACACGCCGACGGTGACCACACCCGGCCAATTGTTGACCATCGCTTCAAACGCCAGCGGGTCGCCAATCTTCAACCCCGTCACATCCAAAATATGCTGGCCGTTGTCCGTGACCAACGGCGCGCCCGCCTTCATTCGCAAACTAGCCGAGCCACCCAGGGCTGCAAACTGCCGCGCAATACGCTTGGCCGCCATCGGAATGACCTCCACCGGCAGCGGAAAAGCACCCAGCGCGTTGACCAGTTTTGACTCGTCAGCAATACACACAAATTGCCTGGCTTGCGCCGCCACAATTTTCTCGCGCGTGAGGGCAGCGCCGCCGCCCTTGATCATGTAGCCCGCGTGGTCAATCTCGTCTGCGCCGTCGATGTACACCGCCAGCTGGTCAACCTCCGTTGCATCAAAAACCGTGATGCCGAGCGCTTGCAAGCGTTCAGTAGACGCAACCGAGCTGGACACCGCGCCTTTAATTTGGCTTTTCATCGAGCCCAGCGCATCGATAAATTTATTGACGGTAGAGCCTGTGCCCACGCCCACAATGCTGCCGGGTTGCACATAGGCCAGCGCGGCTTGGCCGACCAGGGTTTTAAGTTCGTCTTGAGTCATGGTGGGGGTAATTAAAACTGGGATTGAGTTTGCGACAATAACGCGAGTTGACATAAACAAAGCAAATTATCCAATGGCATTGATCCCTTACGCGCTGACCCGCCCCTTTTTATTCAGCCTCGACCCCGAAACCGCCCACGAGCTGACCATGGCCAGCCTGGCTCGTACGCAGGGCACACCGTTGTCGCTGGCGTATTGCGGCACGCGGGTAGACGACCCGATTGAGCTGGCTGGCTTGAAGTTTGCCAACCGCGTGGGCCTTGCCGCAGGGCTGGACAAAAACGCGCACTGCATTGACGGCCTGGCCGGCATGGGCTTTGGCTTTGTAGAAGTGGGCACCGTAACGCCCAAGGCGCAAAGCGGCAACCCCAAGCCGCGCATGTTTCGCTTGCCCGAGGCGAATGCGCTGATTAACCGGCTGGGTTTTAACAACGACGGGCTGGATGCATTTGTTGCAAATGTGCAGAAATCAAAAGTCAGGCAAAGTAAAGTAAAAAACCCGCTAATACTGGGCTTGAACATCGGTAAAAACGCCACCACGCCGATTGAAAACGCCGTAGATGATTATTTGATTTGCCTGGATGGCGTGTACCCGCATGCTGACTACGTGACGGTCAATATCTCTAGCCCCAATACCAAAAACCTGCGCGCTCTGCAAAGCGATGAGGCCCTCGACGCGCTGCTGAGCGCCATTGCCAAGCGGCGGGGCAAACTAGACAAACAGCACGGCAAGCGCGTGCCGATCTTCGTCAAAATCGCGCCTGATTTAGACGCAGCGCAAGTCGAGGTGATTGCCGCCACGCTAAAACGCCATGAGATGGACGGCGTGGTGGCCACCAACACCACGCTGGCCCGCGACGCCGTAAAGGGCATGCGCCATGCTGAAGAAGCTGGCGGGCTGAGTGGCGGGCCCGTACTTAGAGCCAGCAACCTCGTTATCAGCCAGCTTCGGGCAGCGTTGGGCAAGAGCTTTCCCATCATCGGCGTAGGCGGCATCATGAGCGGTGCAGACGCGGTGTCAAAAATCACCGCTGGAGCAGACGTGGTGCAAATCTACACCGGGTTGATCTACAAAGGCCCTGAACTGGTGACGCAGGCTGCAAAGGCCATAAAAGCATGCGCCAAGTGATTAATTAAGCATTAAACCGCAGTCTAGCCCAATAAATATGGGCGCGCGCAGCTCTTTAATTTATAGCGCTAATTTGTTCCGCCAGACTGGATTAAGCGCCGCCACAGCGTCGACAGCAGGTACGATTTGAGTGCCTGCTTTCAACTCTGGCCGCTACTGCCGATGCAACCGTCTCAAAAGTTAGCAATCAGCGTCAGGCGCAGTGAGCGGGTTTCAATCGGGTGGAAATGAACGTCGCTGGCAGGGGCAGTTTCGCTTTTCAGCTGAGACTCATAGTAGTAGTCGATGGCTGAATCTTTGCGGTTGGTCAGGTTGAAGCCTTCCAGCTCGACCTTCAACTTGGGGCTGAACTTGTAGCCAATTCGGCCGTTGAGCGTGGCGGTTGCTTTAGACCGCACGGTGTTGTCTTCAGTCAAGGGGCGCGGGCCAAAGTAGCGCAATTGCAGCGCGCCAAAGTACGGCCCAAGGTTGTCCACCGCCAGCGCCAGCGACGCCACACCTTCTACTGCGCCGCTGATTCGGTTGCCCGCCAGGTCAAAGTCGCGATAGCGAGCCCGCGCAAACGAAATATCGGCATCTACCGTCAGCCATTTGGTAGGCTTGTAGTACGAAGACCATTCGAAGCCAATACGCCGGCTTGGCCTGCCCGCGTTGGTAGTGCCAGCGTCGCCGGCAAAGGTCAATTCAGAATCAAAGTCGAGTCGGTAAACCGACAGCGAGCTTTGCAGGCCGGCAATCGCCTCGGTTCGCGCGCCCAGCTCCAACCCGCGTGAGCGCACCAGTGGCGGCACTTTTTCAGCTGCCAAGCCCGTCTTGGGTTCGACGTTGATCGTCGTGCCGCGCGCGTCGTTGCTGTGAAAACCCAAGCCGGCGCTGGCGTAAAACTCGGTTTTATCAAACGGGCCAACTATCAGGTTGAACTTGGGGCTTGCCTTGGTGGCCGATGCACTGCCCGAGTTGGCCGGGTTGTCGCTGTTGACTTTAAAGTTAAAGTTGTCTACCCGCACCCCCGCAACCGTTCTGACCGAATCAGTCCAGGCGGTTTTGTTTTCGGCGTACAACCCTAGGCTACGTTCGGTAATGGCGTCTTGCCGCGTAACCGACAACACCTGGCGCGCTGCCGTGCTGGTCAGCGCGTTGTTGATGCGGTCGTTTTGAAATTGCAAGCCCACGGTGTATTCAGATGCGCGGCCCAGCAAAGGCGCGTTCCAGGTGTGGCTTACGTTTGCGCCGACCGTGGTGCGACGGTCTGGCTGACCAAACTGGTCGCCATTAACCGGGTCGTCTAAAAAGTAAGTGAAATTGGAAAACAAATCGAGCTTGTTTCGAATCACGTAGGCGTTGGCTTGCGTGAATGACGTGCCGCTGCTTTTGCGCCAATTGCCAGACAGGCTGTAACGGCTGGCGGCGCCGCCATCGGTTTGGTCTACTGCGTCAAACCGGCCTAACTCACCCGACAACACGGCGCGCAGCGGAATCTGATCCGTTGCGTGCCACTTGGCTTTGTAGCCCATGGCCGTGATATTGAAGCCGTCAGACTCGCTGCCCTGGCTGTAGCGCAGCACGCCGTTTTGCTTTTTGAAGTTATCGCCCACAGTAAAAGGGCCGTCTTTGTTCATCAGCACAACCGCGTAAAGCAAATTGCCCCCTGAAACTTCAGGCGAGTCTGCCAGCAAAACTCTGGCGTATTTTTTTTGACCCAAACCCAGACTGAAAATACCTTTGTCGAGCTTGTTGGCATAGTTCACGCTGACTGAGCCTGCAGATGCAAAGTCGCCTTCTGCCGCATAAAACGGGCCTTTGCGGTAGTCCAGCAATGTTGCCAGTTCGGGGATTAAAAAATTCACGTCGGTCCAGCCTTGGCCGTGGCTATGGCTGCGCTGGTTGACCAGCATGCCGTCAATGGTGGTGCGCAAGTCGGTGCCGTGATCTAAATTAAAACCACGCAGGTAAAACTGGTTAGCCTTGCCTTCGCCACTGTGTTGGCTGACGATCAAGCCGGGCACGGCTTCCAGTACCTCACCAGGGCGGTAAACCGTGCGGGCGTCGAGTTGTTTATGGGTGACTACACCTTCGTTGGCGGTACCGGCTTCGCCTAGCACGCTGTTGCGTGAACCTTCTACGGTGACTGCACTCAAGCTGGGAACGGCTGTTTGTGCTGCTGCCACGCCGCACAAGGCAAAGAAGCCCGCCACAGCAGCAGTGATGCGATTGACTGTAAAAATATTCATGAAGTTGGCAGGCATGCGGCGCATTGAAATTAGGAAATGGGATGGGCGGCGGGTTGCGCGATGAGACAAGACAGGATTAACCGCGCTTTCGGTCTTGAATTTTAGCGCGGCGTGTCGGCTTGGGGCTGGTCGAATGCACCCAAACCGGGTTGCTGCAAGCCACGCCGTAACCTTGGCTACACGTCGCGCTGACGCTCAAAGCTACGATATGCCAAACGATTTTATGGAGACCTGACCTTGCCCCAATTAGCTGATTCAAAACTGCCGCCGGCGCCCTACCCCCATCTGCTGGCCCCGCTCGACCTGGGCTTTACCACGCTTAAAAACCGCGTGCTCATGGGCAGCATGCACACCGGGCTGGAAGACGGCCGCAAACATTTCCCGGCCATGGCGGCTTACTTTGCCGAGCGTGCGCGCGGCGGCGTGGGCTTGATTGTCACCGGCGGTTTTGCGCCCAACATTGCCGGCTGGACCAAACCGTTTGCAGGCATGTTGGCCTCATCTAGCGCGGCCAAGCGGCACAAGTTGGTGACCGATGCAGTCCACGCTGAAGGCGGCAAAATCGCGCTGCAAATTTTGCACAGCGGCCGCTACGGCTACCACCCGCTGTGCGTGGCACCGTCGCGCATCCAAAGCCCGATATCGCCCTTCACCCCGTTCGAGCTCAGCGCAGCAGGCATCGAGCGGCAGATTCGCGCCTTTGTGCGCTGCGCCAGCTTGGCGCGTGAGGCGGGCTACGACGGCGTTGAGATCATGGGCAGTGAAGGCTATTTAATCAACCAGTTTTTAGTCAGCCACACCAACCACCGCACCGATGCGTGGGGCGGCAGCTACGCCAACCGCATGCGGCTAGCCATTGAAATTGTGCGCCGTACGCGCGAGGCGCTGGGGCCAGACTTCATCATCATTTACCGCCTGTCGATCATCGACTTGATTCCCGGCGGCAGCAGTTGGAATGAGGTGGTGGAACTGGCCAAGGCGATTGAAAAAGCCGGTGCAACGCTGATCAACAGCGGCATTGGCTGGCACGAGTCGCGTGTGCCAACCATTGCCACGTCGGTACCGCGCGGCGCGTTTACCTGGGTGACTAAAAAGTTGCGCACTGAGCTACGCGCTGCAGGCCTAAACATCCCCGTCATCACCGGCAACCGCGTCAACATGCCTGAGGTGGCAGAGCAAGTGCTGGCGGACGGTAACGCCGACATGATCAGCATGGCCCGGCCTTTTTTGGCTGACCCCGAGTTTGTTAACAAAGCCGCGCAAGGCCGAGCGAGCGAGATCAACACTTGCATCGCCTGCAACCAGGCATGTTTAGACCACGCGTTTAAAAATAAGCTGGCCAGTTGCCTGGTCAACCCGCGCGCTGGACATGAACTTGATTTAGTCATCAACATTGCGAAGGCTAAAAAACGCGTCGCCGTCATTGGCGCAGGCCCTGCCGGTTTAGCCGCCGCCACCACGCTGGCCGGGCGCGGCCACAGCGTTGACTTGTTTGACTCAGCGGACAAAATAGGCGGGCAGTTCAACATGGCCAAGCTGGTGCCGGGCAAAGAAGAGTTTGAAGAAACCCTGCGCTATTTTGGCCAGCGCGCCAAGCTGACTGGCGTTAACCTGCATTTAAACCGGCGTATCGATGCTGCACAACTGATAGCAGGCAAGTACGACGACGTGCTGCTAGCCACAGGCGTGAAGCCGCGCAACCCGCGCATCCCCGGCCAAGACCTGCCCGGCGTGCTGAGCTACATCGATGTGCTGCTGGGCAAGCAGCCTGTGGGCCAGCGCGTGGCATTGATTGGTGCGGGCGGCATTGGCTTTGACGTGGCCGAGTTCTTGGTCACGCCCGCGGGCCATTCCACCGCAGTCAACTTGCCCGAATGGCTGGCCGAATGGGGCGTGGCTGACCCCGGCACCGTGCGAGGCGGCGTGGTGCGGCCCGTGTCAACGCCAGCAGCGCGGCAAGTCACGCTGCTGCAGCGCAAACCCGGCAAGCTCGGCAACAACCTGGGCAAAACCACCGGCTGGATTCACCGCGCAGCACTAAAAATGAAAAACGTCGAAATGCTCTCAGGCGTGAACTACGAACGCATCGTGCAGCAACCGGGAGGCCTGGGCCTGTTCATCACCTATGGCGAAAAGAGAACGGACGGCACCGTGCTGGAAGTCGACACCATCGTGCTTTGCGCTGGGCAAGAGCCGCTGCAAGAGCTGCTTGCGCCGTTGAAGGCCGCAGGTGTCAACACCCATTTGATTGGCGGCGCACAAGAGGCGGGTGAGCTGGATGCCAAGCGTGCCATTGACCAGGGCACACGGCTGGGGGCGAGGCTTTAGGCGTCCCATGCATCAAAAAGGCATAAAAAATGCTGTTTTCAGGCATAAAAACAGCCTGTAGCGCAATAAATACGGGCGCGAGCAGCTTCTTTATTAATAGCAATCAACAGCAATTAATAGCCATTATTAATTGCGCCTACAACTGCCGCGGGTCAGTCTTCAGCAGCAAACCCACCAGCGATTGCAAGTGGACTTTCAGCGGCTCAAAGCCTGGCAATATCTCGAGCGTGTCTTCGTTCATGTACAGCTGGCGATTGATCTCTAACTGAACGCTGTGGCGTTGGCCGGCAGGGTTGCTGTAGCGGCGCACCAGCTCTACGCCTTTGTACGGGTGGTTGTAAGCCACGCTGTAACCCAAGCTGCGCAAGTGACTGCAGATCAGCCGCGACAGCGCCGGGTGTGCGGTGGTGCCGTCCCGGTCGCCCACTACAAAATCAGCGTGCTTTTCACCGGGGAAGTCAGTTGCCTTGCTAGACGCCACCGCCGGCATGGAATGGCAGTTGATGTGAATGCTGTAGCCGTGCTGGGCATGCGCCAAGTCAATGCTGGCAGCCACTGCCGCGTGGTACGGCTGCCAGCAGTTGGCAATGCGCGCCTGAACTTCAGCCACAGGCAATTTGCGGGGGTAGATGGGCGAGCCGTCGTCCAGCGTGCGCCAGATCAAACCCTTGCCCAAGCGGACTTTAGACATGACGGTGGCGTCGGTCTCAATGGGGCCTTGCCACGGCGCATCTAGCAGCGACTCATCAATCTCGGTGGTGTTGCGGTTGGCGTCAAGGTAGCTGCGCGGAAAGTGTGCCTCTACCCAATGCACTTTCATGCCGGGCGCAAAGTCGTAGAGTTTTTCAACATGCGTGTCTTCAGCGCGGCGCAGCACCACACCGTCGCAACTGAAGGCAAAGTCGGCCGGGTAAAGCGTACCGCTGTGCGGTGAGTCCAGCACCAGTGCGCTGGTGCCGGCTACTGCATAGACCTGGCCATGCATCGCTGGTAAATTGGCGGAGTTGCCCATTCCGCTCATTGTGCCCCGTGAAGCGGTGGTTCCTTTTCGTTCGCAGCGGATCTTGTTCACACGCATTTTTAGTATGTCAGTGCGGTGCATGAGGTCAGCGGCATCAACACGCTGGCGGGGCCACAACTTGATCAATTTCACAGCGTGATTCGTGCCGTCATGGCCGGCATGGGTGCCGCGCTGGTGCCGCATTGCCTGGCCAAAGACGACATTGCGGCAGGCAACGTGTGCACCCCGCTGGCCATTGGTGACGGTGGGGGTTATTTAAGCGACAAAGGCTATTACCTTTGCTACCCAGACGCGCGCCGCCATGCGCAAAGCCTGGTGCACTTTCGTGACTGGTTGCTGGCCGCCGTGTAGCCGGTACTGTGGCGCCGCCTACACGCAAACTTACCGTTTTAAGCGCTTCATTACGCGCCTAGTCCTACGCCTGTGCCCAGTGCGTGCCTACCGCGCTAAATGCTCGTCAAAACTACAGTCAATCCATCTTTCCGCAACGCGCGGGAAGTCATTTATCTGTTGAATCAACTGAAGGACTAACTGTGAAAAAACTCGTTTCCCGCACCCCACTTCGTACCAGCGGTTTTGGCAAATTGGCCAACCTTTCAATAATGCTTGCAACCACGGCCTTTGCAGCCGTTGCCATGGCGCAAACCAGCGGCACCACCAACAGCACGTCTAACACTTCTGCATCAAGCGGCTACAGCATGATGGCGCCCGGCGCGACTTACATTGGCTTGAATGCAGGTCAATCGAAATTTCGCAACAGCAGCGGTTTTGGCGGGTTTGCCTCAGACAGCAAAGACAATTCGTATGGCATTTACCTCGGCTCTTACTTCACGCCTTATGTTGGTGTGGAGTTGGGCTACACCGACTTCGGCAACGTCGACCGCGCTGGCGGCAACACCGAAGCCAAAGCAGGCACCGTTGCATTAGTTGGCAAATTTCCATTGAGCCCTTCGTTTAACCTGCTGGGCAAACTGGGGGCGACGTACAGCCGCGTGAATGTGTCAGCACTGCCCGCCTCAGGGGTGGCCACTGGCGGCAAGTCGGGCTGGGGCCCTTCTTACGGCGTTGGCGCTGAATACAACTTCACGCAGAACGTGTCGGCAGTCGTGCAGTACGACGAGTACCGCATGTCCTACCCAGGCGGCAGCAAAGAGAAGGTGAACAACACCAGCGTGGGCGTTCGCTTCAGGTACTAAAACCCGGCGTGTGCTTTTGAGCCACCATAAAGCCCGCAGCGCAAAAGCCCTGCGGGCTTTTTGTCTGCTATTTATTACATAGCTGCTCGCGCCCGTTTTTATTGACTGAAAGGCTGCTTTCATACTAAACGGGAGCTTTTTGCGTTCTGCGGGCTGTAAGGCACCTAAACGCAAAGGGTGATTTTGAATTGCCTATCGCGCATTTAGTTTTAATAAATCGGTGGTCTGAGCTAAACGCCCCATTTGAGATTAGTATTAACCCTTGCCTTGACCTGACCGCGATAGCTAAAGTTAATGCCGCGTGATAATTCAAATTCTTTCACCTCCACTTTTACCTCCACCAAGAAAGTAAGCATGTCTTTAATCAACACAACGATTGTTCCCTTCAAAACCACCGCTTTTCACAATGGCAAGTTCATTGACGTGTCGAATGAGTCGATGAAGGGCAAATGGTCGGTCCTGATCTTCATGCCGGCTGCGTTCACCTTCAACTGCCCGACTGAAGTCGAGGACGCAGCCGACAATTACGCTGAATTTCAAAAGGCCGGCGCTGAGGTTTACATCGTCACCACCGACACCCACTTTTCACACAAGGTGTGGCACGAAACCTCGCCTGCGGTTGGCAAAGCCAAGTTCCCGCTGGTTGGCGACCCCACCCATGTGCTGGCCAACGCGTTTGACGTGTACATCCCTGAAGAAGGC
>JANOWB010000246.1:0-2859 GCA_031417695.1 Polaromonas sp. | reverse complement strand
ATTGCTCATGATTGAGTTCTACCTGATTTTGTCGGCCATCACTAAAGTCCCTGCTGGCGTATTTTGGCGCTTGATGGTGGGTACGTTGGTCATGTTGGTGGGTGGTTACTTAGGTGAAGCGGGTTACGCGGCTGTCTGGCCTGCTTTCATTATCGGTATGGCTGGTTGGGCCTACATTCTGTGGGAAATTTTCTTCGGCCAAGCTGGGAAAATCAATGCGCAAAGCGCGCCACCAGCGGTTCAAGCGGCGTTTAACACGATGCGGTGGATTGTCACTATCGGCTGGGCAATTACCCTGTAGGTTACTTCTTCGGCTACCTAACTGGCAGCGGCCCTGAGACCAGTGCCAACGCACTCAATATCATTTATAACCTGGCTGATTTGCTGAATAAAGTTGCCTTTGGTTTGATCATTTGGTCAGTTGCCGTGAGCGAGTCGGAATCGGTCGTCGCGAAAAAGTAGGTTGCGCCAGAGGCATCTATCTCTCTACGTCGCGCCCTGGGCAGCGTAGAGTTGCGTTTTACCAGCGGCAGAACGCCATTATTTTCTGCACCATGTCTGACTTTTTCGATCTCATTATTCTGGGCGGCGGTTGCGCCGGGTTAAGCCTTGCAACCCGACTTGCCGCATCTGGTGTTAACTGTCCCCATATAGCGGTGGTAGAGCGCCGTGATGTTTACACACACGACCGGACCTGGTGTTTTTTTAAAGATTCGCAAACTCCCTCATTGCATTCGGCACAGCACGAATGGTCGTCAATGCGGGTTTCGACGACCGCTGGAAGCACCGCGGTTGACTGCGTAGCAAGTCCGTACCAAATGGTGCACGCGGGGCAGTTTTACCAAGACGCCCAAAAAATGATTGAGCAAAACAGCCAGGTCAAGTTGCTCATGGGCGCGTCGATTTCGCATGCGCCCGAAAAACAAGGTGACCAGTGGCGGGTTGAAACCACTGCGGGGACGCTGCATGCACGCTTCATTGTGGACACCCGACCTGCGGCCAGCCCGGAGCGTGGTGGCGCTTCATTGTGGCAATCGTTTTATGGACAGGAAATTGAATGTGAAATTGATGTTTTTGACCCCACCTGTGGCGATTTGATGGACTTTGCTGCAGCTGAACATTGCGGTGCACTGATGTCATTTCCTGACTCTGTTGCGTTCGTTTACGTGTTGCCAACGTCGTCAAAACGGGCGTTGGTTGAGTTCACGGTGTTTGGGCCAGATCCGATGGACAAAGAGGCTTTTTTTGAGCTGCAGGCCAAGGCGGTGGCGCAGCGCCTTGCGGGTGCAGCGTACTCGGTGCTGCGTACTGAGCATGGCGTGTTGCCAATGGGGGCCAAGCCGGTCACCCCTAGCGGTGACCCGACTTACATTTTTGCGGGCGTGACCGCTGGTGGCGCTCGGCCCAGTTCGGGTTATGCGTTCGCGCGTATTCAGCGCTGGGCCGCAGCTTGTTCCGTGGCCATAATCAGCGGGACGGCGCCAGTGGGTCATGCTCCTGATGGTTTGATACTGCGCGCGATGGACGCCTTGTTTCTCAAGGTGGTGCGCGCATGTTCAAGGGTGGCGCCCGATTTATTTTTGGCACTTTTCGCAGGCGCAGACTCGCGGCATGTCATTCGGTTTTTAAATGATCGCGGCACGCTTGCAGACTATGCGGCAGTGGTGGGCGCTTTGTTGCCGGGACCTTTGCTGCGTGCGCTGGCAGGGCCGCGTCGCGTTCGGCCGCAGCAGGCGATTGTTGTTTCAGGAGCAGTCACCCCAAACTAACTTTGCCCTGCGTCAGCTGACCACCACGCTCGCCCCATCGCCCTTGTCCCCAATCACACCGATTGTGTAAACCGCTTCACCCAAGTCGCGCAGCATTTTGGCAGTCGCCTCGGCGTTTGCCGCATCTACGACTACAACCATGCCGATGCCGTTATTGAACGTTCGGTTCATTTCCGTATCGTCAATTCCTGCCGTGGTTTGGAGCCAGGCAAACAGCTCGGTTTGTGGCCAGCTGCCTTTGACCAAGTGCGCCGCCGTGCCTTCGGGCAGCACGCGGGGAATGTTCTCCAGCAGGCCGCCGCCCGTGATGTGGGCCAGTGCTTTGATGGGGTGCGCTGCCAGCGCTGCCAGCACGTTTTTCACGTACAGGCGCGTCGGCTCCATTACGGCTTGCTTGAAGGGTTTGCTGTCCAGGGTTTTGGGTAACTTCTCTGAAGCACGCTCAATGCACTTGCGCACCAGGCTAAAGCCGTTGGAATGCACGCCGCTTGATGCCAGGCCCAGCACCACGTCGCCGGGCTTGACGTTTCTGCCACTCAATATTTTCGACTTTTCAACCGCGCCGACGCAAAACCCGGCCAGGTCGTATTCACCAGCCGGATACATGCCGGGCATTTCTGCGGTTTCGCCGCCTATCAGTGCGCAGCCGCTTAGCTCGCAGCCCTTGGCTATGCCGCCCACCACCGCTGCAGCCACTTCAATGTCGAGCTTGCCGCAGGCAAAGTAGTCTAAAAAGAACAGCGGCTCTGCGCCTTGCACCAGCACGTCGTTCACGCTCATGGCAACCAGGTCAATGCCTACCGTGTCGTGCATTTGCCATTCAAAAGCAAGTTTGAGCTTGGTGCCCACGCCATCTGTGCCGCTGACCAGCACCGGTTCTTTAAACTTTTTAGACACCTCAAACATGGCGCCAAAGCCGCCGATGCCAGCGAGTACGCCTTCGCGCATGGTTTTTTTGGCCAGTGGCTTGATGCGCTCAATCAATGCGTCGCCCGCATCAATGTCTACTCCGGCGTCTTTGTAGCTGAGCGGTGCGGGCGAAGTGGGCGTGGGCTGGGTCATGGCGTGGGTGGGTGGTCTGAAGTGGGGG
>JANOWB010000245.1:0-1946 GCA_031417695.1 Polaromonas sp. | reverse complement strand
CACCGCGAATCAGCAGCGCCAAATCGGGGCCGATGAACGGAATAGCAGCAAACAGGTTAACAATCACTTGCGCGCCCCAGTAGCTCATTTGGCCCCATGGCAGCAGGTAACCCATGAAGGCTTCAGCCATCAGGCACAAGAAAATCGCACAGCCAAATACCCAAATCAATTCACGCGGCTTGCGGTAGCTGCCGTAAATCAAGCCTCGGAACATGTGCAGGTACACAACAACAAAAAACGCCGATGCGCCAGTAGAGTGCATGTAGCGAATCAACCAGCCCCATGGCACGTCGCGCATGATGTACTCAACCGAGGCAAACGCCTGGGCAGCGTCGGGCTTGTAGTGCATGGTTAAAAAGATGCCAGTGACAATTTGGATCACCAACACCAACATGGCCAAAGCGCCAAACACGTACCAAATATTGAAGTTTTTCGGCGCGTAATACTCGCCCAAATGCTCGTTGTACAGCTTGCTGGCGGGAAAGCGATTGTCTAGCCAGTTCAGCGCTTTGGCGCCGATAGGGGCGTCGGGGGAGATTTCTTTGAATTGGGCTGCCATGAGATGTCCTGTATCGAAAGTGTTTTTAGCTTTTGCGTGAATCAGGTCTGATGTTTTTGCTGGAAGCTGGAAAGCTCACAAAAATCAGCAAGGACTTCAAGCACGGGCGGCTTGGTCTTTTGAAAACGTTGATATCGAATCGTTTTCAGGCCTTTTTATCTTCACCAATCAGCAGCCGGGTGTCTGAAAGGTACATGTGCGGGGGACCTTCAAGGTTGTCTGGTGCTGGCTTGTTTTTGTAGACGCGGCCAGCAACATCAAAAGTTGAGCCGTGGCAGGCACACAAAAAGCCGCCCGCCCAGTTGTCCGGCAGCGAGGGTTGCGGGCCAGCGGTGAGTTTGTCGGACGGAGAGCAACCCAGGTGCGAACAAATACCCACCACTACCAGGGTATCTGGCTTGATTGAGCGGCCTTCGTTACGCGCGTAAATCGGGGTGAGCTCGCCTGGTTTGCGCAGCGACTTGGGGTCAGCCAACAATCCATCGTGTTTGGGCAGCGCCGCGACTTGTTCAGGCGAGCGCTTGAGAATCCAAACTGGTTTGCCGCGCCACTCAATGGTCAATTTTTCGCCGGGTTTGAGGGCGGAAATATCCACCTCAACCGAGGCGCCAGCGGCCTTGGCTCGCTCTGACGGCGTGAAAGTGCTGACGAAAGGCACTGCTACTGCGGCTACGCCTGCACCACCCACGACCGCCGTAGCGACCATCCAATTTCTTTTGTCTTTGTCTAAAGGCGCTGGGCTTGCGCCCGCGCTTGCGCTAATTTCGGCCATTGTTTTCCTTCAAGATCGTGCTTGAAACTGTCTGTAAAAATAATTTTTATGAATTGTAGCGGAGCGACACCCGGCATTTCAACGTGCGGGGCTTGTGGGCTTGGCCTTTACTCGGGTTTTGTGTGTGCCTTTGATGTGGCGCAAACTTTAACAACCCCCGCTTTTGCAGTTTGTAAATAAAAGCATAATCATGCCGTCGGATAATGCCAAAGTAGTCATTATCGGCACATAACTATTTACTGGAGAAAACTATGGGAATGATGCAAGAATTTCGCGATTTCGCGGTCAAGGGCAACGTAGTTGACCTTGCTGTAGGTGTCATTATTGGTGCAGCTTTCGGCAAAATTGTCGACTCGATGGTCAAAGACCTGGTGATGCCCGTCGTGGGCTGGATTTTTGGTGGTTTGGACTTTTCAAACAAGTTCATTTTGCTGGGCGCAGTGCCCAACGGTAAAGACGGCTCGCCTGTTGCCATGACCTACAAGACCTTGACCGAAGCTGGCGCAACGGTGTTTGCGTACGGCAACTTCATTACCATTGCGCTGAATTTCCTGATTCTGGCCTTCATCATTTTCCAAATGGTCAAAGCTTTCAACCGCATGAAGAATGCTGAGC
>JANOWB010000244.1:0-7636 GCA_031417695.1 Polaromonas sp. | reverse complement strand
GCCTTCATGAAGGACTCTTTCATGAGCTCGCTCAGGTTTTGCCAGCTTGGGTCAAAATCAGCCAATGTGTTGTCTCCGTTGCCGCTTGAAGGTTGGGTTTGAAGCTTCAAGTATCTTAGGATTTCGTATCAATTCAGTGATTCAAATCAACAAATAAAGAAGTTTTATGTATTTGCTCATCATTGGCTGGATATACGTCGTGTTGATGATGGCGGTGGCTGAGGCCACCAACAGCAATGGCACCATACTCGGCGCAGTCGTGACGTTTGTTCTTTACGGCTTGGTGCCAGCAGGGCTGCTTGCCTACCTGATGGGTGCACCCGCCCGCAATAAACGCAACAAAAAGCAGCGTGCCGAGGCTGAGGCCGCGTTTGCTCAGCAGGCCGGCACGGCCTTGGGCGACGCTAACTTACACGAGCCAGATGCTGGCGGCCATGCGCCCGGTGGTGCTCCGTCCGTTGCCAGTGACACCAGCATCGCGCCGATGCGAAAAGAACCTTGACGCATTGCTGGCGGTACACCACTCTAAAGAGCTGTCGTTGCCACTAATCTGGCTCACGCCCAAGGCCTGCAGCCGCAAACGCGCCAAGCCGGCCAAATCTGCCTTGTATTTGCCGACACCGGCCGAGGTAAAACACCGCCCCACGCCGGCTTGAGTGGATGCAAAAGCCGCCTCAACCTCTGGACCCACTTCAAACGCGGTAGGCCCAATACAAGGGCCCAGCCACGCTATTATTTCAGAAGCTGCTCGCGCCCGGTTTGATTGGGCTAGAGCACTAAAACTCTTGTAAATAGCGGCTACAGCGGCCTCCAGTACGCCCTGCCCTGAATTCTTGTTGCCCGCCAAGCCGCGCCAACCCGCATGGGCCGCACCAATCACCGAGCCGCAAGCTGTAGCCAAAAATACCGGCAAACAATCTGCCACCATGATCGTGCAAGCCAAGCCGCGTTGTGCCGTCACGCACGCATCGGCTTCAATGCCATCCGTGCTGGACTGCAACAGCGTCGCTACCCCCAACCCATGCGTTTGATTCAAAAAAACCGGCCGACTGCCGATGGCAGCGTGCAGCGCCGCGCGATTGGCCGCCACGTGCTCGGGCGCATCGCCAACATGGCTGCCCAGATTCATGCTGTCCCAGGGCGCGATTGACGCACCGCCGCTGCGGGTGGTGAACACAGCCCGCACGTTGGCGGGCGCTGGCCAGTCGGGGTGCAGCCAGTCGGGCGGCATCACGGCTAGAGAATTATTCAAACCTCAAGCCTCAAAGTCTGGACAGCTGGACGGTTGAGCCTTTTGAAACGCCGGCAAAGCCATACAGGCGTCAAACGCAGCCATGGTACGTGGCAGCCCAGTCAGGTCAGTGTCAAAACGCCGGGCGTTGAAGATTTGCGGCACCAGGCAGCAGTCGGCCATGGTGGGCGTGTCGCCATAGCAAAACGTAGCGGCAGAAAGCTGCGCAAGCTGGCGCTCAAACGACTCCAAGCCCAGGCGACACCAGTGGCGGTACCACGTGTTTTTGACGTCTTCGTCGACCTTCATCTGGTTGCTTAAGTACTTGAGCACCCGCAAATTGTTCAGCGGATGAATCTCGCAAGCAATCGACTGCGCCAGCGCACGTACTTTCGCGCGGCCAGCGGCATCAGGCGGCAGCAACGCGGGCTGGGGGCGCGTTTCGTCAATGTATTCAATGATCGCCATTGACTGCGACAGCCGCAGCCCGTCGACCTCAAGCAGCGGTACCAGCGCATCGGCTGCAAGCGCTGTGTAGGCGGGCTGCTTTTGCTCGCCTTTGGCTAAATGCACCGGCAAATAGTCGTAGGCCAAGCCTTTGATTTCAAGCGCAATCCGCACCCGAAAAGAGGCCGATGATCGAAAGAAAGAATGCAGTTTTAAGTCAGTGGTCATGACCAAAGCATAAACCCGAAATTAGCCGCTATATCGCCAGGCCACGCCGCAATCGCGTGGGCGACTCGGGCGTGCGAGGTGCGCCGTTACCATCTAGGCCTTTACATACTGACCGGAGACACCGCATGACCACCGCCACCACATTAGTCAACCACCAAGTGCGCTTGGCCAGTCGCCCGTCTGGCCTGCCCACGCCAGCAAACTGGAGCTTTACCGAAGAGCCCGTGGTGGAGCCCGGCCCGGGCGGTGTGTTGGTCAAGTCGCTGTATTTGTCGCTCGACCCCGCCATGCGCGGGTGGATGAACGAAGGCAAAAGCTATATCGTCCCAGTCGAAATTGGCGCCGTGATGCGCGCTGGCGGCGTGGGCCAAGTGGTCGCGTCGCACAACCCGGCCTTTGCCGTGGGCGATTACGTGAACGCGGGCTTAGACGTGCAAGAGTACTGCCTGATTGCTGAAGAAAACATCAAGCGCAGCGGTATTTTTAAAATCGACGCAAGCTTGGGCCTGACCACTTGGACCAACGTGCTCGGCATGCCCGGCATGACCGGCTTTTTCGGCTTGATGGAAGTCGGCATGCCCAAGGCGGGCGAGACAGTTGTGGTGTCGGGCGCAGCAGGCGCGGTGGGCCAAACCGTGGGCCAAATCGCCAAGCTCAAAGGCTGCCGCGTAGTGGGCATTGCGGGCGGCCCGGCCAAATGTGACTGGGTGGTCAAAGAACTCGGTTTTGACGCCTGCATTGACTACAAGAACGGCGACGTGCGCAAAGGCCTGAAAGAGCACTGCCCCGACGGCGTAGACATTTACTTTGACAACGTGGGCGGGGACATACTGGACATGGTGTTGGCCAAAATCAATCGCAAAGCGCGCATCATTATTTGCGGCGCCATCAGCCAGTACAACAACACCACACCGGTTAAAGGCCCCGCCAATTACCTGTCGCTGCTGGTTAACCGCGCCCGCATGGAAGGCATTGTGGTGTTTGACTACGCCGACCGCTACCACCTGGGCGTGGCTGAGATGGCGGGCTACCTCAAGGCCGGCAAAATGAAGAGCAAAGAAGACGTGGTGCAAGGCATCGAGAACTTCCCGGCAACGCTGCTGAAGCTCTTCAACGGCGAGAACTTTGGCAAGCTGGTGCTGCAGGTGGGCCAGGAATAAAGCCCGGCGCTATTTATTCAGGAGCTGCTCGCGCCCGTATTTATTGGGCTACAGCATAAATTGATGGGTGTTTTGGCGACTAATTCGCTGATTTTGGCGTTGTCATTGCAGGCTTGACCTGCAGTGGCGAGCTGCTTGCGTTGGCAACACTCACCTAACTTTGAGCGCCCTTCATGCCAGCAGCTTTGCAGGCTTGAGCAGACTTTCAAATTCTTGTTGACCCCAATGCGCTGTGTGACGCTGGCCAAGATACCAACCTGTCAGAGCAAATGCGATTGCCAGCGTTATCTGCGTCGGCTCAGAGATAAGGTACGGCCCACTGCGCGTTGCCAACATTGCGATTGACAAGGGAATGCCAAAAACGCAAACAGGTAGCGTAAGCAACAATCCCTTTACAATTTTGCCGAACCGTTGGCGACAAAAAGCAGCTGTCCAACCAGCTGAAAAAATGCAATAACTAACGGCTAAAAACAGGACTGATGGCTCAAGCAGAAACCGCAAGGGCTGGCCAGCAAGCATCAACGCAGTGCTAAACACCAGCGTTTGACTAACGATCAGAAAAGCATGGCGTCGTAACAATACATAAAACATGTCTTTACCCAGCGCTTGAAGAGACAAACCACCCGGTAGCCACAGCAGAAATCGGGCTTGGCGTGCAAATTTTATGTCGAACGAAATTGCCATAGCCAAACAGATCAAAATGAACCAGTAAAACATGACTTGAGCGTACGGCCCTGAGCGAAGGACCCCAGGCAATTGCGGAAGGAACACAAAGCATTGGACGATTTCACCGCTGCTTAAAAAGGTGCCATTTAAGAGGGGCCAACGCCGCGAGCTTATCCATCGGTTGGGCATCTTCGGGCCAATTGCAAAGGTGTCGCTAAGACTGGCCCAGCTATAAGCATTGAAAGCACCAGAATTACTTTGAGCGGGTCGCCGGTAAAGCACCAATGCAACACAACTCGTGATCAGCGCGATGCACCATGGCCAGTCACGAAGCACCGACCATACGAGCCAAGGGGATGAAAAATCTTTTGAGTTTTGGTTACCAATTAGCAGCAGTTCTAAACTACCCGCGATCGCGATTAGCGTCATGAGCTGACGGGTACCGGGCTCTTTAAACGGCGACAGAAAAGCAACGACGACAGCAGCGCTGATTGAAAAGACCAGCCAGGGCAATAACGAAGGATCCCAAGTTTCCGTTGGTAGCAGAGCAAAGGCGGCACCAACTAGAAACGGGATGATGGTCAGCCCTAATAGCCAAGCTGTCAGCGCTTGGGTGTGGTCGTGGTACCAGCCGGGCACCCACTGTGCATTTCCAGCTCGCACCAAACCTTTGGCAAATAACGCCAACGCCAAAGCCTGCATAAACACCAGATGCACGCTTGCGTAAAACCACCACTTTTGAACTGAATTTGGTGGGTGCGGCGCAAGCCACGCCGCGAAGATGATCGTCAACACCATAAACCAAGCAAAGCCAAATAGGATCGAATGACCTTCCAGACTGCTTTTAAAAAACTCCAGCACGAGGCTCAGGTTTTTACGGCCAGTTTTATTGCCGCTGTAGGCGTCAGCTGTCATGCGTTTAACTCCACAAACAGGTCGTCCAGCGTCGGCGCAACAATGTCGTCAGCCAAAGCACGAAACTCCGGCAAACGGGTGTCCACAATCGCTTGAACTAACGCCGGGCTGTCGCCAACTACCATTCGATGGGTCAACGCTTTTGTCAACAAAGGCGAATCGCTGGGCAAGCGCGTGATGCGCAGGTTCTCAGCCAGCTCGTCCCAGCCGCCCATGAGTTGAATCCGGCCGTTCCGCATAAAGGCCACATGCGAAACAATCCGCTCCAAATCACCGAGTAAATGACTGGAGATCAACACCGTGCGCTGCTTTTGCGTGTCGAACATCACCTGCATAAAGGCGCGCCGCATCATCGGGTCAAGGCTGGCCACGGGCTCGTCCATTAGCAGCAGCTCGGGGTCATGTGCCAGCGCCAGCACAATAGCCAGCTTTTGTTTGTCGCCGACTGACAGATTTTTAACCTTGGGGTGCATCGGCAATTCGAGGCGCTCACACAAAGTTTGCGCTCGGCCAAGCTGCCACTGGCTATAAAAGCTGCCGATGTATTCAATGTGCTGCCAAACGCTCATCCAGTCGACCAAATCGGCTTGCTGCGGCACATAACCCAGGCGTTCGCGAACGCCATCGGTTAATCGTTTGGCTGAATCACCCAACACCGTCAAACTGCCCGACTCCGGCACCGACAAGCCCAAAAAGCAACGCAGCAAGCTGGACTTGCCTGCGCCGTTACGGCCGACCAAACCAACCACAGCACCAGCGGGCAGCTCAAGGCTAAGACCATTCAGTACCAGCGCCTCGTCGTAGCGCAGGCAAACTTGCTGCGCCGACAGCGCAGCGGGCAACGCTCGTAAATCGTCGTTCATGTGATCTCCTGAGTAGATCGGTTTGGTGGGTTTGGTGGGCTTGGTGGGTTTAACGGCTTGACAGGGTTGGGGGCAATCTTTGGTGCGTCTTCAGGGCCGGTGCTTTTGGCCAGGCAGGTGTTAAACAGCGCCAACGCCGCTTGCGGTTCAACCTGCAGCTGCTGGGCTATGCGCGCCACAGCTTGCAAATGCGGCGCAAGCAAGGCCAACCTTTGCGGGTGGGTGGTGTGTTGTGGCTGCTCGGCCACGGTCATGCCCATGCCGCGCTTGCGGAACAGCAGGCCTTCAGATTCAAGCTGGCTGTAAGCCTTAGACACTGTCATCGGGTTGATCGCGTGCTGCATAGCCACGCTCCGCACCGACGGCAATTCAACACCCGCCAACAACTGCCCACCTGCAACCTGACGGCGTACCTGGTCGGCAATCTGTTTGTAGATCGGGGTGGATGACGAGGGATTGATTTGGAACATAGTGGCTATGTGTATTAATTCAATAATACACTACTTATGTAGCCAAACGCCGTGTCAATCAAAAAGCACAGCTTTTTACGAGGATGGTTCCCGTATGAAACCGGCACTACCGGTTAATTTACAAAAATAGCTTTTGGCATTTTTTTAAAATCACCCTCGACAAAATCAAAACCGGCGACATTTTGAAAGTGGCGCGGGTTCTGTCTTCCGGCGGCTGGCCGGGTCAGGAAGCGTTGCTGCGATGGCGCGCAACTCGCCCACCACATCAGTCGGGCGCGTATCGAATAGAGCCGAAAAGGCCAGACGGGTTGTCCCCTTCGGGCCCGGCACCAAAGTACAGCGCGTCGCTGTCGCCCAAACTGACACCGTTGCCAAACTGCAAGCTCCACAGGCCTTCAATGGCGACTGGCTTACCGTCGGCTTTGTTTAAAAAGCCTAAAAATTCACCGGTTGAACCGTTGAAAGCCGACACGTGGCCAGCGCCGCCAAAGTTGGCCACCAGCACCGCACCTGCAAACGCGCCAAACGCTTTAGGTGCAATTTCAACGCCCCACGGCGCGTTCAGGCGCATGCTGTCTTGGTAGATGCGAACCAGCTGACCCGCCAGCGTGTATTCAACCAGCTTGCCTTTGTTGGGTTTATTGCCGCTGGCTAATTCGGCTGCAGCATCGAGTGAGTCTTCTTCGCCTGCAAAAAATTGGCTGGCATCCAGCTTGCCGGGCAACGAAATGGCGTAAGACACAAACACCCGTGCGCCCAGCGTGGTGATGTTGAACGGCACCGGATCGCCCGGCTTGGGGCGCTTTGCGGGGCCGGTGCCAAGAGTTGCGCCGGTAGCAAATGGATTGGCGAAGCCTTGGGTGGGTTCGATTTCCCAAGCGCCGTTGAACTGCAAAATTTTTGGATCAGCACCAAAGTCGGCCACCCACATCTTGTCCCAGGTGTCGGTTTTCATGGCCACGCCGAAGTACGCGCCCGTTGGCGCGGCGTCTGCTGGCGGGTAGACCTGCGCTGCGGCGCCGTCGTTGCGCAAAATGCTGCCGTTGTCTGTGCGGCGCTCGCCCCACGCGCCTATGTAGCCAGAATCAGTCACAAACATAAACCGGGCGGAGCCGCTGATCGCAGTTGTGGTGGTGCTGCCGGTGGTAACGGGCATTACCTGGCCAGTGGGCGCGAAGTTGGCTGAATTAATACTGCCGCCGTTGTAGACCACACCAGTCACTGCGCCGGGCGGGTTCAGCGAATCTGTTCCCGGCACGGTGACGCGCTTTAAATTGTCTTGGCCCAGCACGCGCAGTGCAGGGTCAGCGTTGTTTTTAACGTCACCCACAAATTCCCATGATGAATTGGCAGCACCCACCCAAAAGTGCCCGCCCGCGCCTGCCGGGCGTATGGCCACGCCCCACGCGCCAATCATTTCCGGCAAGGTAATCGCGGCTTTGTAACTCGCGTTAGACGCGGCCAGATTGGCGACTGAAAATTTGTTTTGCGCTTCGGTTGTCAGTGGCGCCGTTGGTGAAGTTGGCGTTGCTGTTGGCGCGTTCGATCCGCCGCCACAGGCTGCCGTTGCAATAACCGCGCTGGCTCCTAAAACAATTGTTCTTCGCTGCATGCTGTTTGTCCTTTTACTTTTCTTGATTGAAAAGTGAAAGTCTA
>JANOWB010000243.1:0-7543 GCA_031417695.1 Polaromonas sp. | reverse complement strand
CTCGGCCCATGCTGGTTGAAATTCAGGCGCTGGTCGACAGCGGCGGCCCAAGTCCAAGGCGGCTCAGCGTGGGCCTGGACAAAGACCGCCTGGCCATGCTGCTGGCCGTGCTGCACCGCCATGCGGGCGTAGCCTGCATGGACCAGGACGTGTTCGTTAATGCCGTTGGCGGCGTGCGCATCAGCGAGCCAGCAGCTGACCTGGCGGTGATGTTAGCGATTACTTCAAGCCTGCGCGGCCGGCCGTTGCCTAAAGGTTTTATTGCTTTTGGCGAGGTCGGGCTGGCGGGCGAAGTGCGCCCCGCGCCGCGCGGGCAAGAGCGCCTAAAAGAAGCCGCCAAGCTGGGTTTTAGCGTGGCTATCGTGCCCAAAGCCAACGCGCCGAAGAAGAACGACAAAGCGTTTGAGGGGCTGACGATTCATGCCGTTGAGCGCATTGAGCAGGCGCTGGAGGTGGTGCGCAGTTTGCAGTGAATGGTTTACTTGCTATGTTTTCAGGAGCTTCTTGCGCCCGTGTTTATTAATTTGTAGCGACCAAATGCAGTAACTTTCAACGCTCGCACATGACAGGAGAAGGACAGAAATTTAACGGCTTACACGCAACAGGAAACAACCATGCCCCACGATACCGACCGCAACAAAGCAACTGCGATGGCCTTTTATGACTTGATGTTCAACCAATGCCTGCCCCGAGAGGCCATCGCGTTGTACGCTGGTGGGGTCTACATCCAGCACAACCCCCACGTCGCTGATGGAAAGGAAGCGTTCATTGAGTATTTCAACCGCATGGCAGCGCAATATCCCGGCAAAAAGGTTGTGTTCAAGCGTGCCGTTGCCCAGGCAGATATGGTCGTGCTTCACTGCCATCAGTTTTGGCCAGACTTCAAAGATACAGACTGGGCCGGAATCGACATCTTTCGCTTTGACGATCAAGGCAAGATCGTTGAACACTGGGATGTACTTCAAGTGATTCCCGTCGAGTCTGCACACGCGAACACGATGTTTTAGGTTCATGCTGAATTCCGACGCCAACCCGCACAAAACCCACAATGCTCCCTGCGACCATCTTCAAATACATCTGGGCCTCGCCAGCCTCCGCCGTGGGCGTCTGCGCTACCCTGCTGGCTGGCGTCGTTGGGGCAAAAGTCAAGCGCGTTGGCGGTGTGATGGAAGTCAGTCTTTTACCCCGCAGCCCAGTGCTCTGCAAAGCAGTAGCCTGTCTTCCGTTCTCGGCGATCACATTCGGCCACATCGTCATCGCCTGCAGTGCGCAAGAACAGGTCGCGCTGCGCATGCATGAAAGAGTTCATGTCGCGCAGTACGAACTTTGGGGCGCCCTTTTTTTATTGGCTTATCCGCTGGAGAGCCTGTTTCAACTGCTTAGTGGGCGCCGGCCCTACCAAGACAACCGATTTGAGATTGCGGCAAGAGCGAAATGTCGTGGAGCGCGTTGAGCAGGCGGTGAAGGTGGTGCACAGCTTGCAGCAGGATGCTAAATTGCTATCATATAAAGAGCTGCTCGCGCCCGTATCTATTGGGCTTTGGCACTAAAACATGCTTAAAAATGGCCCAAAATGAGTCAAATCGCGCCAAACTGGTGTAATTATGAAAATCGCCATCATTTCAGACATTCACGGCAACTTGCCCGCGCTGCAAGCGGTGCTGGCGGAAATTGACGCTGCCGGGGTCGACCGCATCATCAACGTGGGCGACACGCTGGGCGGCCCTCTTGAATCTGCCCGCACGGCGGACCTGCTGATGCAGCGGCAACTCCCCATGATTGCAGGCAACCACGAGCGGCAGTTGCTCAGTGTCCCGCCTCATCAGTTAAACCGCAGCGACAGTTGCACCGCCAGTGAAATCTCAAGCGCCCACCGCGACTGGCTGGCCAGCGCACCGCCCACTCTCTGGCTCGCTAATGGTGTTTTCATCTGCCACGGCATGCCGCACAGCGACTTGCAGGGCTGGCTTGAAACCATCACCCACGACTTTGGCCAACACGGCTCGCCGGGCGTACGCGCCGCCACGCAAGCCGAGGTGTTGGAGCGCTTGGGCACTGGCCCGCACCTTCAAGCCAGCCTGATCGTTTGCGGCCACACGCATGTTCCCCGTGTGGTCAGCGTCGCCAGCCCAGAAGGCGGTCACCTCATCACCATCGTCAACCCAGGCAGCGTTGGCTTGCCTGCGTATGACGACGATCACCCGTTCAAGCACCACATCGAAACCGGCAGCCCGCATGCCAGGTACGCCATTGCCGAGCAAACTGCTTCAGGCTGGCACATCGAGCTGCGCTGCATGATGTACGACTTTGAGAGCATGGCTGTGCTGGCTGAGTCGCGCCAGCGGCCAGACTGGGCAATTGCGTTGCGCACTGGGCGCATGACCGCATAGGCACAGCCGCTGCGCTATTGGCCAGCTGACAAGCTGCGAAAATAGCGGCATGAACTTACCAAAAATTCTTATTCCGCTGGCCATTATTGGCGGCGCTGCGCTGGCTTGGCGCTCTTACGGCTGGCAGGGCATCGTGGTCGTCGTCAGTGTGCTGGTGTTCGGCATACTGCTGCATTTTTCCCGCATGATGCAGGTTTTAAAGCGCGCTGCCAACCGGCCCATAGGTTATGTCGATAGCGCTGTGATGCTGAACGCCAAGCTCAAACCCGGTGCCACGCTGCTGCACGTAGTGGCCATGACGCGGGCTCTAGGCTTGCTCAAAACTGCAAAAGGCGAGCAGCCTGAAGTGTTTGAATGGAAAGACGGCAGCCACTCAGTCGTGACCTGTACCTTCTTGGGCGGCAAGTTGTCGCACCATGAATTGCTCAGGCCGCAGGCCGAGACGTCCTAGCGCCCGTAAAATCGGGCACCAACCTATTTTTTTAAACTCAGGACAACCATGGCAACTGCAGCACCCCAAGCACTTAGCGACCGCGACGGCAAAATCTGGATGGACGGCCAAATGGTCGAGTGGCGCGACGCCAAAATCCATGTGCTGAGCCACACGCTGCATTACGGCTGCGGCGCTTTTGAAGGCGTGCGGGCCTACCATTTGGCTGACGGAAGCACAGGAGTGTTCAGGCTGGAAGAACATACTGAGCGCCTGTTTAACAGCGCCAAAATTTTGCGCATGAAGATTCCTTTTACGCCCGAAGAAGTCATGCAAGCCACGCTGGCCGTGGTGCGTGAAAACAAGCTGCCCAGCTGCTACATACGCCCGCTGACCTGGATCGGTTCTGAAAAATTGGGCGTGTCACCCAAGGGCAACAAGATCCACTTGATGGTGGCTGCCTGGCCTTGGGGCGCGTACTTGGGCGACGACGGTTTGAAGCGCGGCATTCGCGTCAAAACCTCCAGCTTTACCCGCCACCACGTCAACATCACCATGATTCATGCCAAGGCCGTCAGCAACTACACCAACTCGATTTTGGCCAACATGGAAGCCACCGACGAGGGCTACGACGAAGCCCTGTTGCTCGACCCGCAAGGCTTTGTGAGCGAAGGCGCAGGCGAGAACGTGTTTGTAGTGCGCAAAGGCGTGGTGTACACGCCCGATTCAAGCGCTGGCGCTTTGAACGGCATCACCCGCAACACGATCTTTTCAATCTGCAAAGACTTGGGAATTGAGCTTAAAGAAAAAGCCATCACCCGCGATGAAATCTACATCGCCGACGAGGCGTTTTTCAGCGGCACAGCGGCTGAGGTCACTCCGATTCGTGAGCTGGACCGGGTTGAGATCGGCGCAGGGTCACGCGGCCCGATCACTGAGAAAATTCAGGCAGCGTTCTTCGACATCGTCAACGGCCGCAATCCCAAGTACGCGTCTTGGTTAGCCAAAGTCTAAGCAAGGTTTCAACCTGATGACCACTTCATCGCACATCGAGCTGCTAGCTTCAGATTTGAACGCCCAAGGCGGCGTGTACTGCCCCAGCGCCAAAGCGCACATGGACGTGTACAGCACCCACCCGAAGGTTTACCTCGATGTGGCGCGCACGGGTCAAGCAAAGTGCCCGTACTGCGGAACGGTGTACGCGCTCAAAGCAGGCGAGCATTTCGGCGCTGGCCACTAGCGTGTCCCGTCCCTTCCAAGCGGCCGCCGCGGAACCGGCTTTGCCGGGCCGCAAGCGGCGCCCCCTTGAGGGGGAGGCGGCTAAAGGCCGCATCGGGGGGGAGTCATTGATCATTGCCCCGCAGTGGATTGGCGATGCGGTCATGACCGAGCCTTTGCTGCGTCGGTTGGCGGCGCGTGGGGAGCGCCTGGCTGTAGGCGCGCTGCCTTGGGTGGCGCCTGTGTATCGGGCCATGCCGCAGGTGGCTGAGGTGATTGAATTTCCGTTTGCGCATGGCGGCCTGCAGTTTGCGGCGCGTCGCCGAATCGCCAAACAAATCACCGGGCAGTTTGACGCGGCTTACGTGTTGCCTAACTCGTTGAAAAGTGCGCTGCTGCCTTTTTTAGCCAGCATTCCCAAACGCGTTGGGTACCTGGGTGAGGCACGGGTGGGCCTACTGACGCATCGGCTGAAAAACCCGAAAAACCGGCCGCCGATGGTGGCGTTTTACTCAGCACTCAGTGGTGAAGCGGGTATTGAGTCTGATCGCCCTCAATTGAAAATCAACGCTGATGAAATTGAAAAAACGCTTGTTGATTTGAATTTGATACGCGGAACGTACGCCGTGTTCGCGCCAGGCTCTGAGTACGGCCCAGCCAAGCGTTGGCCAGCAGAGCATTACGCAGCGCTCGCAAAAAAGCTTGGCTACCCGGTGGTTTTGCTCGGCTCTGGCAAAGAAGCTGAGTTGTGTGCAGAAATCGCCAAAACTGCCCAAAACTGCCTGAATTTAGCAGGAAAAACCACTCTAACCCAAGCAATACGGGCGCAAGCAGCTAGCAAATTAATAGTAACTAACGACTCGGGTTTGATGCATATTGGCGCTGCTTTGGGTGTCCCGCAGGTCGCGCTGTTTGGCTCCAGCAGTCCGCTGCACACGCCGCCCCTCAATGAAAAAGCGCAAGTGTTGTGGCTGAAAAATGATGCTGCTTACCAGCCGCCGCTAGACTGCTCTCCGTGCTTTCAGCGCGAATGCCCGCTTGGCTCGAACGACGGCCACATGCGTTGCCTGAACGACATCAGCCCCGAGGCTGTACTGGCGGCTGCTGTGACTGCCGAACTAACGGCTGCGCCGTGGGCAACTGCACCACAAAGGTAGCGCCGCCGCCGGGCCGCGCCTCGCAGCGCACCGTGCCGCCGTGCCGCTCGCTGATCGACTTGACCAGCGCCAACCCCAGGCCAACGCCGCCGTCTCGCTCGCTGGCGCCCGGCAGCCGGTAGAACGGTTCAAAAATTCGCTCGCGTTGGGCCGGCGGCACGCCGGGGCCACGGTCATGCACTTCAATGACCGCAAAGTCTTGTGGCCCGATGCGTTGCTGCGTCAGCTCAAGCGTCACTTCGCCTTGGCCGCCACCGCTTGAGCCATACCGCTTGGCGTTTTCAAGCAAATTGCGCATCAGCCGCCGCAGCAGGCGCGGTGTGCCGTGAATCACCAAGCTTTGCCCGGTGGCTGACACAGCCAGCTCGGCTTGGGCCCGCGCGCACTCTTCAGCCGCCAGTCCGGTCAGGTCTAGCGACTCCATGGGTTCGGCGTCTGCTTGCCGCGTGTCTAGTCGGCTGGCCAGCAAAATTTCGTCAATCAATGAATCCAGCTCGGTAATGCTGCGCGAAATTTCAACCCGCTGCGGCGACGACGCCTCAAGGCTGGACAACTCCAGACTCATGCGGATCCGCGCCAGCGGCGAACGCAGTTCATGCGATGCATTGGCCAGCAAAGACTTGTGTGAGTTAAGCAGCGCTTCAATCCGCTCGGCAGCGTGGTTAAAACGGGCTGCTAAAAACGCGACTTCATCGTTACCGTCCTGCACCAGTCGGGTCGACAAGTCACCAGTGCCCCAACGCTCAACCCCGGTTTGCAGCTTTTCCAGCCGCTGCGTTAGCCGACGAATAATGGGATACGAGCCTAGCGCCACCGCAACCGCAACCAGGGCCAGCATCCAGCCAAAACCAAAAGGCGGCTGGCCCCACGGCTTGCCAGACGGGCGCAGCGGCCGCGCTAGAAAGATGCTGAGGTTTTGACCATCTTTGGTCAGCACTTCAAACTCTAGCCCCTCGGCTGGTTTCCTGTCAGGCCTGGTTTGCGCCCTGCCAATTACCTCACCTGCTGAATTTTTAATTTGCAGCTCACGAATGGGCAGCTGCGGCGGCTCTTGGGTCAAGCGCCACGCAGCGCCGACTGAAAACGTCAGCACCACAACGGCGGCAACAACCGCCAGCCAAATGCGCACATAAAGTTTTGAAGGAAAAAAGCGCAGCACTGTTTTTTTTCAATCAATCGTCGAAGTCTTTTTAGTCTTGCTGCTTGGCAAACACATAACCCACGCCGCGCACGGTAAGAATTCGCTTGGGCTCTTTGGCATCAAACTCAATGGCTTGCCGAATGCGGCCCATGTGCACGTCAATCGAACGGTCAAATGCCTCCAGCTCGCGGCCGCGCACGGCTTCCATGATCTGGTCGCGGGTCAGTACGCGGCCCGCTCGCTCGGCCAGCGTCACCAGCAGGTCAAACTGGTAAGACGTCAGGTCGCACGGCTTGCCCGACACGCTGACGGTGCGCGCGTGGCGGTCAATTTCAAGCGTGCCAAACTGCATCGATTTTTGGCTATTGCCTGCGGCGGCGGTTTCGCCCCGGCGCAGCACCGCCCGAATACGCGCGAGCAGCTCGCGCGGCTCAAACGGTTTAGGCAAATAGTCGTCGGCGCCCATTTCCAGGCCCACAATGCGGTCCATCGGGTCGCCCTTGGCTGTCAGCATCAACACGGCCGTGCCGTTGCCCAAGCCTTTGATGCGGCGGCACACCTCCAGGCCATCAATGCCCGGCAGCATCAGGTCAAGTATGACCAAATCAGTGGGAGTCGTCTGCAGCTCAGCCAGGCCGGTTTCACCGTCTAGCGCGTGGGCAAAGCCGTAGCCCGACTGCCGCAAGTACTCGCCCACCATGCTGGCCAGCCGGGTGTCGTCTTCAATCATCAAAAGCTGCTGTGTTGACATCGACTCATCGTCCTTCTTTTGCGGCTTGGGGGTTTGTCGCCTTTGTAAAGATGGGGTAAAAAATTTTGCGGCGGCGCGGCAAACGGCTGGGTCTATAGGTCGGAACCGGCTTTTTGCGCGGTGGCGGTAGCGTCTGTTTTTGCAGGCACTGGATGAATGCGCGACGCCAAGTAAACCAGGCCAAGTACCGGCACGCCCATCAAAGCCGTGGCGGTAAAAAATTGACTGTAGCCAAAAGAATCGACCATCGCGCCAGAATAGCCCGCTAAAAACTTGGGCAGCAGCAGCATCATCGAGCTGAACAGCGCGTACTGCGTGGCCGAATAATTCACGTTCGTCAGGCTCGACAAATACGCCACAAAAGCCGCTGAGGCAATGCCGCTAGATAAATTGTCAGCAGAAATCACAAACGTCAGCGCCGCTACATCGTGGCCGCGCGTACCCAACCACGCAAAC
>JANOWB010000242.1:0-2307 GCA_031417695.1 Polaromonas sp. | reverse complement strand
GAATATGCATGCGTGCTTCTTTGGCCTGAGCCAATGCAACCTGCATGATTTCTTTGGTGATGCCCTGGATTTTGATGTCCATTTGCAGCGCGGTGATACCGAATGTGGTGCCAGCGACTTTAAAGTCCATGTCACCCAGATGATCTTCATCACGTACAGGCTCGGCGCGAAGTCAGACACTTCCGTTTTGGCAGCGCCCATGGCTTCTTGCATTTTGCCCAAAATGTGCATGCGCGCTTCTTTGGCCTGAGCCAGCGCGACCTGCATGATTTCTTTGGTGATGCCCTGGATTTTGATGTCCATTTGCAGTGCAGTGATACCGAACGTGGTGCCCGCCACTTTGAAGTCCATGTCGCCCAAATGATCTTCGTCACCCAGGATGTCGGTCAACACCGCAAAGCGGTTGTCGTCCTTGATCAGGCCCATGGCAATACCGGCCACGTGGGCTTTCATTGGTACGCCAGCGTCCATCAACGACAAGCAGCCGCCGCAGACCGAAGCCATTGACGATGAGCCGTTGGACTCAGTGATCTCGCTCACCACACGCATGGTGTACGGGAATTCTTCTTTGCTTGGCAGCACGGCAATCAGCGCACGCTTGGCCAGACGGCCATGACCAATCTCGCGGCGCTTTGGTGAACCAACACGACCCGTTTCGCCAGTGGCGAACGGAGGCATGTTGTAGTGCAGCATGAAGCGGTCTTCATAGTCGCCGCTCAGTGCGTCAATGCGCTGTGCATCACGCTCAGTGCCCAACGTGGTCACGACCAGCGCCTGGGTTTCGCCGCGTGTGAACAGGGCTGAACCGTGGGTGCGTGGCAGCACGCTGTTGCGGATTTCAATCGCGCGCACGGTACGCGTATCGCGGCCGTCGATACGCGGCTCGCCGGCCAGAATTTGACTGCGGACGATTTTGGCCTCGATGTCAAACAACATGCCTTCAACCGCAACGTGGTCAAACGCCACGCCGTCAGCTTTTAAGGCGGCCATGACTTCAGCGGTCACATCACGGCAAGCATGGGTGCGGGCCTGCTTGGCGCGGATTTGGTAAGCGGCTTGCAACTTGGCTTGGGCCAATGCGCCGACTTTGGCGATCAGGGGTTCGTCTTTGGCCGGGGCTTTCCAGTCCCAGACCGGTTTGCCAGCATCACGCACCAGGTCGTGAATCGCGTTGATGGCAATGTTGCCTTGCTCGTGGCCGTAAACGATGGCAGCCAGCATGATTTCTTCGCTCAACTGGCTGGCTTCAGATTCGACCATCAGCACAGCTGCTTCGGTACCGGCCACAACCAGGTCCATTTTGGAATCTTTGAGCTGGGTTTTACCCGGGTTCAGCACGTACTGGCCGTCAATGTAGGCCACTCGGGCTGCGCCGATGGGGCCGTTAAACGGAATGCCAGAGATTGCCAGCGCAGCGCTCGACGCGATCAGCGCAGGAATATCGCCTTCAACTTCGGGGTTGAGCGACAACACGTGGATGACCACCTGCACTTCATTGAAGAAACCTTCAGGAAACAGCGGGCGAATCGGGCGGTCAATCAGGCGTGAGGTGAGCGTTTCAAACTCGCTGGGGCGGCCTTCGCGCTTGAAAAAGCTGCCCGGAATACGGCCAGCGGCGTAGGTTTTTTCCAGATAGTCAACCGTCAGCGGGAAGAAGTCTTGGCCCGGCTTGGCGTCTTTTTTAGCAACAACGGTGGCCAGCACCACAGTGCCGTCCATGTCGAGCTTGACTGCACCGCCAGATTGGCGCGCGATTTCACCGGTTTCCATCGTGACCGTGTGCTGGCCCCACTGGAAGGTTTTGCTAACTTTGTTAAAAATGCTCATGAGTTATCTCCAGAAATACCGCGCACTTGAGGCAGTGCGAAAGGCCCGAAATTGTGACTATTGAGAACGATGCCATCCCATAAAAAACCTGCTCGCAAACACTGATTTTTATGGAATGACACAGCGCGAACCCGTTTTGCCATATTCCGAAGTAAAAAACGCCTGAGCTAGGTAACTAACTCAGGCGTTTTCAATAGTTTTACCGATTACTTGCGCAGGCCAAGTTTGGCGATCAGTGCGGTGTAACGGCCAGCGTCTTTGGACTTCAGGTAGTCCAGCAGCTTGCGGCGGCGGCTAACCATGCGCAGCAAGCCACGGCGACCGTGATGGTCCTTGGCGTTGGCCTTGAAATGGGGGGTGAGTTCATTGATGCGGCCAGTCAGCAGCGCTACTTGAACTTCAGGACTGCCCGTGTCGCCAGCGGCACGTGCGTTGGACTGAACGATTTCAGCCTTGATTGATTTTGCAATCATGGATTTC
>JANOWB010000241.1:0-6782 GCA_031417695.1 Polaromonas sp. | reverse complement strand
CTGCCCTCAGCCACGTTTTCCACTGTGGCGCCGCCCATCGCGCTGGCCTTTTGAATAGAAGTGCCGCTGATCACGATACCGTTGTCGTTGCGATTGCCACTGCCATTGTTGCTGGCCATGTTCTGTACGGCTGTGGCGTTGCCACCCATCGCTGTGTTGAATATTCCAGAGTCATTCAACGTTGACTCCTGAGTAGAGTTGCCGTTGGTGGTGACGGTGACCTTGCCCGCGTTTGACGAAATGTTTTGATTGGCAAAGTCGTCGGCATTGACCGATACGTTGCTAACGTTTGCGCCGCTTGACGTGGTCGACTGATTAGAGCCACCCCGGATAGTGATGCTGCCCGCATTGCTGGAGATGTTTTGCATCGCCGTGTTATTCGCGTTTGACCGGTTGCTGACTGTTGAGTTGGTCAGGTTCGCCGTTTGGTTGGATGTGGCGTTTGAACCAATGGTGATGCTGGCAGGCGAGACTGGCCCTGCTGCCATTGCTGCAGTTGCCAAAGCGCTGAGCGCGAAAAGTGCAAGTTTTTTCATGATGAGTACCCCAAAAACAAAGTTAAAAAATTTGCTTTTGGTTCCAAGGCTCCTGCAGGGCGTCTTTGAACCGTCAGCGATGTGGACATTGCTTGGGGTGAGCCGCGCTTTTTGTGCAGGCCTTGCCTTTTGCTTTGTCTGGCGCAAGTTTGTGTCACGGTTCTGTGCCCGCCAATCCCCGGTTCAGGCTACCCATTTGATGCTGGGCTGTTGCAGAGTGTGGGCGTGCGCAAATGCGCTGTCGGCATTGCAGAAAGAGCCACATTGCGACCCCTGGCTTACCGAAAATTACAGTGATTTACTAGGGTAGTTTCAAAATACTAATTTTGTAAATTTTTGTATCTGGTGTGCGCTACCGCACACCTTTGTTCGCCCATTAGGAGTACAAACAACGCAAGTCGGCACAAATCGACGTGACTTGTCACAACGATTGCGGAGGCGGGCAGCAGACAACGATGTTTAATTGTTAGCTTTTGCGTCTGCAACGGTGTTTTGTGTATCCACAAAATACGCGTTCATGTTGAATATTTCGGAGAAGAAATCATGCTCAGTACTTTCAGTGCAAACGCTACTGCTTCAGTGAAAAGTAAAGCCCACGCCAACCACGCAGCGGCGATGCCTGCCATGGGCCAGCAAATGGAATCACTGCACCCTACATCGTTAACCCCGCGTAATGGGGCGACTTCGTCATGGCCACCGTTTTTGGTGGGGCAGGAAGCCAGGCCCGTACGCGTAGTGCTGATTGACGACGACGCCAACATTCGCCACGTGATTTCAAGCGAATTAATGGCTGATTTGCGCTGCAATTTGGTAGGCCAAGGGGGCAGCATGCGTGAAGGCCGCCGGCTAATTTCGAACGGTGAGTTTGATGTGATGTTGGTGGATTTGAATTTGGGCGATGGCAATGGCTTCGAGCTGATTGAACACCTCAAGACGGTCCGGCCAATGGCCGAGGCGATTGTTATTTCGGCAATGGAAGACGAGCAACATGCGCTTCGCGCGTTTGAACTGGGCGCTACCGGGTACCTGGTTAAAAACTCGTGGTTTGGTAATTTTTCACAAGCCGTGTTGCAGGTGGTCAATGGTGGCGCGTCCATCACGCCCAACCTGGCCCGACGCTTGTTGCACAGGCTAGACCACAGCCACGCGGATGCTGGCCAGCACGACGACGCCCCAAAAAAAGGGCTGTCAGAGCGCGAACACGCCGTGCTAAAAATGGTGGCAGCGGGCTACACCAGCTGCGAGATTGCTCTGCGCCTGGCCATCAGCGGCCTGACAGTCAATACCCACATCAAAAACATTTACCGCAAACTGCAAGTGAAAACTCGGGCGCATGCGGTCAGCTCGGCACTGCAACGTGGGCTGCTTTAGCCGAGTGAATCCATGGTCGTAGCGATTGAGCTGTTTTTTGCTCTTGCCAGTTTGTTGCTGGGCGCTGCCGCGCTAAAGGGCTCTATCGGCGCTTGGCGCCTTCAAAGTCACCCGGTCGACTACGCCATGCGGATTTTGGCGTGCTTGTGGATGCTCTATGTGCTGGTCACGGTGGTGCAGCTGTTTTTGGCAGGCAACTCGCGGATTGATTCATCGCTGGTGGAAGTGGTTACCGATATTGTCTATGCGGTTTTATTGGGCGCGGTTGCGTTTTTCCTGGTGACCACATCTGGCGGCGTGCGCCCTTGGGTGCTGTTCGTTGTGGGGTTGCAGGTGCTCGGCGAGCTGGTTGCGGCCATTTGGCTTAACTTTGGTGAAGCGTCGACGCCGATTGCGTTTTGGATGTGGACGGCATTGAATTTAACTGGTGCATCCGCGGTGACGGGCTCGATTATTCGGCAGGTTCGCCACACCCACAGTCGGCGCAGCTGGCTGGCGCTGGCTGCTTGCGCCATGGGACTCGGTTTGTGGCTGTACGAAGCTGCCGTGCCTGACAATTCGCACAGTGGGCTGCCCGTTGCAGCGCACCTGTACGCCTTGTTTTTATTCGTGATCTGGAAGCTTGTGTCGCTCAGCCCTGATGCAGACCGCGCGCTGGCAAGCGCCGGAACACTACCGGTGGGGACGTCTGCCTTTCAAAGTTTGAACAGCGTCAGCACAGACGATGACTTCATTGCGCTGGCACTGCGCGCCGAGCGCCAGCGAATAGCCTATGAGTTGCACGACAACATCGGCTCGCAGTTAGTCAGCGTTTTGTTTTCGATGCAGGCTGCTGAACAACCGCAAAAGCGGTTGGTCATGCTGTCGCTGGAGCAATGCCTGGCTGATCTAAAAATGACAGTAGATGCTTTAGACAGCTTCACTGAAAACGTCACGCAAGCGCTCGGTCGGTTGCGCTACCGGGTTCAACCGGCGCTTGACAGGCAGCGCACCCAAATGCACTGGGATGTTGAAATTTCTGCTGAACTGGAGGCGGTTCATGGTGTGTATGCGCAGCAGGTTTTGCGCATTGCGCAAGAGAGTATTTCTAATGTCATGCGCCACGCCAAGGCAAGTTCGGTAAGGGTCACTTGCCGCTTTGAGCGGGAGTTCAGTCATCTGATGCTTGAGATAAGCGACAACGGCGCCGGTATGGCGCAGGGTAAAAACAAGCGCTCGGCCGGGCGCGGCATAGACGGCATGAAAAGACGGGCTGCGGCTGTGGGCGGCTTTTTGCGTATTTCAAACCCAAGCGGCGGTGGGACTTGTGTGCGCTTAACTCTGCCACTGGCGCATGTCAAAGTGTGGCCAGAAAGCGCTTTGCCAACGGAAGTAAAAGAAACCGCCGCCGCCTGATGCTTTGGCTTTGATTTGCTTTTGTGGGGGTCAACTGTCTAGGGCCTTAAACAGCTTTAAGCGGCCTTGAATGGCTTTAAAGCACACTAAACGCTGCAAAACAAGTTCAACGTTCCCGAGCTACGGCAGACCACGCCCGGCGAATGCGCGCTTTCAGTACCCGCACCATGCGCCACACAGCCGACTGGCGCATCTGCGCTAGCAAATTGTCTTTCCAGCGCTTAAACGGCAGGTAAATACGGGCAAACCAGCCAAGCCGCATCAGCGCAGGCTCAGTCAATTGAAACAGCCGGGCAGCTATCGCCGTGCCTGTTATTTTTGCCGCAATCACCAGCGCCAGCCCGCTTGCCATGTGGCCTTGGCTGAACAAATACAAAGCCAGCAGCTTGATGGGTACTAAGCTGACAACGGGTACGCCAAACGCCAGCAGCGCGGCCCAAGGCGGCAGGCGTTTAATGGCCGCTTCAAGCCTAGCCCATAACGGCAGTTTGGCCAGCTTGGCAAAAGCTCTGGCCAGTGGCTCCCAGCCCCATTCTTCGAATAGCAGCACCAGCCCGATAGGGGCCAGCAAAACGGTTCGCAATATTTTTCTAAGCAGTGTCAGCATGCCTTAGGAGCATACCTGCGCGCGTTGGGCTGGCAAACAGTTTTTAGCCTGCGCACTGCAAACTGACTGCTTGCATGGTTTTACCGGTTTTGTCGTCTAGCACTACCAGGTTGATCTGCCTGGGGTGGCCGGGCGTGGCGGCAATGCTGCGAAAGTTCAGCTTTTGCGGGGCTGTGCTGCCCGCCGGGTACTGCCCGGCTTGCACCAGTTGGCGCACAACGAAGTCGTGCTTTAAAAATTCGCCTTTGTTCTCACCGGCTTGCACTTTAGAGTTGTGGTCGTGCTCGGTGACTGTCCAGTAGGCCGACCAGTTCCCTGCACCTAGTGCAGGCAAAACGCTGGCTTCAAACTGGTCAGTGCTTGATTGCTTTAAAACGATGTTGGCAAGGGCAGGGTCTTTGCTGCTTGGAGTGCCGCCCCAGCGTGGCCAGTCTTTACCGTCTAGTACGGCTTGCGGGGTGTAAATACCGCGCAAATTATTTTTGGCTGCCAGGTCTCGCTGGCGCTGGGTGTAGGCTGGCGCGGCAAACCGGTCCACCCAGCCGATGTAGTCCCAGTAGCCCACGTGAAACGCCTGCACCACTGCCCCACCACTGGCTGATGTGCCCTTGAGCGTAGACGCCCATTTATCTGCTGGCGGGCAAGAACTGCAGCCTTCCGACGTGTAAAGCTCAATGACAGGCGTGATGGTGGTGCCAGACGTCACAGAGCATTGATTTGACTGTGCAAAACTGCCTGTAGCCCAATAAATCAGGGCGCAAGCAGCTATTAATTTGGTAGTATTTTTCAGCATGGTGATGCCTTTAATGGTGGGTGGGTTGTGATTGCATTGATAAGTCGCGCAACGGTGCTATTTCTTACATTTTTGCTATGGGACAATTTGCGCCCTCGCAGCGCTTTCACCGCACCGCGTCCCCCTATTGCCCCGACATGCAAAAAATAATTCACCAAATTGCCGTAGAAATCAAAGTACAAGACCACCAAGTTAAAACCGCGGTTGAACTGCTGGACGGCGGGGCTGCTGTGCCGTTTATAGCCAGGTACCGCAAAGAAGCCACCGGCGGGCTGGACGACATTCAGCTGCGGGAGCTGGACTACCGCTTGGGCTACCTGCGCGAGCTGGAAGAACGCCGTGAAGCCGTTTTAGGCAGCATTGAAAGCCAAGGCAAGCTTACGCCTGCGCTAATCGAGGCAATAGCGCTGGCCGCCACCAAACAAGACGTGGAAGATTTGTACCTACCCTTCAAGCAAAAACGCCGCACCAAAGGCCAGATTGCACGCGAAGCAGACATCGAGCCGCTGGCCGACGCATTGTTTGCCAACCCGCTGCTCGTGCCTTTAGACGAAGCTGCGGCTTACGTGAAGCTTGAAAAAAACGAGCAGGGCGATGACTTCACGACTGTGCATGCCGTGCTGGACGGCGTGCGCGATATTTTGAGCGAGCGCTGGGCCGAAGACGCGAACCTGGTGCAAATGCTGCGCGGCTGGTTGTGGTCTGAAGGCTTGTTCACGTCAAAACTGGTGCCGGGCAAAGACGAAAACGCACCTGATAACGCCAAGTTTCGCGATTATTTTGCTTATGACGAGCCAATTGGCCGTGTGCCGTCGCACCGGGCGTTGGCGGTTTTCAGGGGCCGTGGGTTAGAGATATTGGATGCCAAGTTGCTGTTGCCTGAGCTGCCGTTGTCTCTAGATGCGCCCATCCCGAAAGGCCCGGTAGTTTCGTTAGCTGAGGGAAAAATCGCCTTGCACTTGGGCTGGTCACACAAAGCTCGCCCCGCCGATGATTTGATTCGCAAATGCGTAGCGTGGGCCTGGCGCGTCAAGCTCAGTTTGTCGCTCGAGCGTGACTTGTTCACCCGGCTGCGGGAAGACGCTGAAAAAGTTGCCATCAAGGTGTTTGCTGACAATCTGCGCGACCTGCTGTTGGCCGCACCCGCCGGGCCGCGCGTGGTGATGGGGCTGGACCCCGGCATACGCACAGGCGTGAAGGTGGCGGTGGTCGACAGCACGGGCAAGCTGGTAGAAACCGCCACCGTCTTCCCGCACGAGCCGCGCAAGGACTGGGATGGCTCGCTGCACACGCTTGCCAAACTTGCTGAAAAGCACGGCGTGAATTTGATTGCGATTGGCAACGGCACAGCCAGCCGTGAGACAGATAAATTGGCTGCAGATTTGATCAAAATGCTTCAAAAAGGCTCAAAAAATGCATCAAATGAGGCTGTAGCCCAATTAAATCGGGCGCGAGCAGCTACTGATTTCATAGTGGAGAAAGTGGTTGTCAGTGAGGCAGGCGCATCAGTCTACTCAGCCAGCGAGTTCGCTAGTTCAGAAATGCCCGACGTGGACGTGAGCCTGCGCGGCGCAGCCAGCATTGCGCGCCGCCTGCAAGACCCACTGGCCGAGCTGGTCAAAATTGACCCGAAATCCATCGGCGTAGGCCAATACCAGCACGACGTCAACCAGAGCGATTTGGCGCGCAGCCTGGACACCGTGGTCGAAGACTGCGTGAACAGCGTCGGCGTAGACCTGAACACCGCCAGCGTGCCGCTGCTGGCGCGTGTGTCTGGCTTGAGCCAAACGGTAGCCAAGTCAGTCGTGCGCTGGCGAGATGAAAACGGCGCGTTTGCTTCGCGGGCCGACTTGCTCAAGGTAACTGGTTTGGGCGCAAAAACCTTCGAGCAAAGCGCTGGCTTTTTGCGTTTGCGCTCTAGCAGCAACCCGCTGGACATGACCGGCGTGCACCCTGAAACCTACGCCGTGGTGGAGCAGATCATGCTGCACACCGGCAAGCCGGTGGCCGAGCTGATGGGCCGCGCCGACATGCTCAAAACCCTCAAACCCGAGCTCTTCGCCAACGACAAGTTTGGCGT
>JANOWB010000240.1:0-2077 GCA_031417695.1 Polaromonas sp. | reverse complement strand
CACAGTGATTCGCTTTTTGTATGGCCGCCCTTTAGAGACGCTGCTGGCCACGTGGGGCATCAGCTTGATTTTGATGCAGTCGGTGCGCACGATTTTTGGCGCGCAAAACGTAGGCGTTGAAAACCCGTCCTGGATGAGTGGCAACTTTGCGCTGCTGCCGAATTTGTCATTGCCCTACAACCGTTTGATGATTGTCGTGTTTGCCGCCCTGGTGCTGATCGGCGTGGCGTTGGTGATCAGCAAAACACGCTTGGGCTTGTTTGTGCGCGGCGTGACCCAAAACCGCCCAATTGCTGCCTGCATGGGCGTGAATACGGCGCGTATTGACACTTACGCCTTCTCGCTAGGTTCGGGCATTGCGGGGCTGGCAGGTTGTGCCTTGAGCCAAGTCGGCAACGTCGGGCCTGACTTGGGGCAAAGCTACATCGTGGATTCGTTCATGGTGGTGGTGCTGGGCGGTGTGGGGCAGCTGGCCGGTACGGTGTACGCGGCGCTCGGGCTGGGGGTGCTCAACAAGTTTTTGGAAGGATGGCAGGGTGCGGTGCTTGCCAAAATTGCGGTGCTGGTGTTCATCATTGTCTTTATTCAAAAGCGGCCGCAAGGCATTTTTGCCCTCAAAGGTCGGAGTGCTGAAGCATGAACACGCTGTCACAAACGCTCGAATTACCCAAGGCAGCTCCATTGATGAGCCGCACCGGCTGGGCTGCATTCTTGGTTGCGCTGATCATCGTTTGCGCCTTGGCACCAGTACTGAATTTAGTCGTACCAGTCGGCAGCGTGTTCCACCTCAGCGACTTCGCCATCAGCCTGATTGGCAAGATCATGTGCTACGCCATTTGCGCGCTGGCGATGGACTTGATCTGGGGCTACACCGGTATTTTGAGCTTGGGTCACGGTTTGTTTTTCGCGCTCGGCGGCTACGCGATGGGCATGTATTTGATGCGCCAGATCGGCCTGGACGGCAACTATAAAAGCGGCCTGCCAGACTTCATGGTGTTCCTGGACTGGAAGACTTTGCCGTGGCATTGGCTCGGCAGCGCGTCGTTTGCCTTCCAGATGGCGATGGTAGTGATTGCTCCTGGCTTGCTGGCGCTGGTGTTTGGCTTTTTTGCCTTTCGTTCGCGCATCAAGGGCGTGTACTTTTCCATCATCACGCAGGCACTGACATTTGCCGCCATGCTGCTGTTTTTTCGCAATGAGACTGGCTTTGGCGGCAACAATGGCTTTACCGACTTCAAACGTATCTTGGACATTCCGATTGCTCAGCCCAGCACGCGCATGGTGCTGTTTGTGTTGACCGGCTTGAGCCTGCTCGGGTTTTATCTGTTCTCCCGCTGGCTGGTGCAAAGCAAGTTTGGCCGCGTGCTGCAGGCCATTCGCGATGCTGAAAGCCGCGTTATGTTCTCAGGCTATAACCCGGTGGCTTACAAGCTCACGATTTGGGTGATTTCGGCCATCATGTGCGGCATTGCCGGCGCGCTGTATGTTCCGCAGGTCGGCATCATCAACCCCGGTGAAATGAGCCCGGCCAACTCGATTGAAATGGCGATTTGGGCGGCTGTGGGTGGCCGCGCAACGCTGATCGGGCCGATTGTGGGTGCGTTTGCCGTCAATGGTGCCAAGAGCTGGTTTACCGCGGCTTTCCCGGAATATTGGCTGTACTTTTTAGGCGCTATATTTATTGCCGTGACGCTGTACTTGCCGCAGGGCATTGTTGGCCTCGTTCGCAGCATGATGCGCAAAATTTCCGGCAAGCCAGACGGGAGCAAAGCATGACCCCCGATTTGATGGAGCAAGGCGCCAAGCGCCTGCAAGCTTTGAGCGAACCACATACCAGCGGCAAAACCGAATCAGGCGGGCGTGAAGCGGGTTTTGCGCGAATCGCGCATGCCGGCGAAGTCGACACTGCCCATGGTCGCATTTTGTATTTAGAAAATGTCAATGTCAGCTTCGACGGCTTCAAGGCCATCAACAACTTGTCGCTAGACATTGCCCCTGGCGAGCTGCGCTGCATCATTGGGCCGAACGGCGCGGGTAAAACCACCATGATGGACATCATCACCGGCAAAACCCGGCC
>JANOWB010000239.1:0-7837 GCA_031417695.1 Polaromonas sp. | reverse complement strand
TGGTGGTGGCTGCGGCGCAGCATTCAGGCTGCCGCTACTTGCTGTCAGAAGACATGCGGCATGAGCAGTATTACGACGCTGTGCAAGTGATCAACCCGTTCAAATCATCGATTGCACTGATTGACACTTTATAAAAAAGATCCTTTTTTGAGCGAAGAAATGACGCAGCCTATTCAAATAACGCATCCCCGCATCCGCCAGGACGTCCGGTCCATGCACGCCTACGCTATTCAAGACTCGACCGGCATGGTCAAGCTGGACGCGATGGAGAACCCGCACCGCTTGCCTGCTGCGCTGCAGGCGCATTTGGGGCAGCGCCTCGGTGCACTGGCGTTTAACCGCTACCCCGATGGCCAGGTGAATGACTTGCGCCGTGCGCTGGCTGACTACGCGCAGATGCCCGAGGGTTTTGACATCATGCTGGGCAATGGGTCGGATGAGTTGATTTCGCTGTTGGCGCTAGCCTGTGACGTGCCTGGCGCTGCGATTTTGTCGCCGCTCCCCGGCTTTGTGATGTACGCAATGAGTGCGCAGTTGCAGGGCTTGAAGTTCGTTGGCGTGCCTTTGACGCCTGACTTTGAATTAGACGAAGCCGCCATGCTGGCCGCCATCGCTGAACACAAACCCGCCATCACTTACTTGGCCTACCCCAACAACCCCACCGCCAATTTGTGGGACGACGCGGCAATAGAAAACATCATCAACGCCGCAGGCAAGCAGGGCGGTTTAGTAGTGATGGACGAGGCCTATCAGCCGTTTGCCAGCAAAAGCTACATCAACCGCATTGCGCAACACAGCCATGTGCTGCTGATGCGCACGCTGAGCAAGTTCGGCTTGGCGGGTGTGCGGCTGGGCTACATGATGGGCCCCAAGGCGCTGATTGCCGAGATTGATAAAGTGCGGCCGCCGTACAACATTAGCGTGCTGAACTGTGAATGCGCGTTGTTCGCGCTTGAAAATCAAGATGTTTTTAAGGCACAAGCCCTTGATTTGATTGAACAGCGCGCTATGCTTTTAGAAGCGTTGGGCAAAATGCCGGGTGTGAAATGCTGGAAAAGCGACGCCAACATGATCCTTGTTCGCGTTGCAGACAGCACTAAAACCTTCGAAGGCATGAAGGCCCAGGGCGTGCTGGTTAAAAACGTTTCTAAAATGCACCCATCGCTCGCCAATTGTTTGCGCCTGACGGTGGGCACTGCAGATGAAAATCAGTTGATGCTGGCGGCGCTTAAAACTTCGTTATGACCACAACCCCAATTTCCATGTTTTCCCCTCGCACGGCGGAAGTCTCGCGCAATACCGCTGAGACCAAAATCACTGTCAAGCTCAATTTAGACGGCACCGGCCAGTCCAAGCTGTCGACTGGCATCGGTTTTTTTGACCACATGCTCGACCAAATTGCGCGCCACGGCCTGATTGACCTGGACATTCATTGCGTGGGCGATCTGCACATTGACGGGCACCACACGGTTGAAGACGTGGGTATCACGCTTGGTCAAGCAGTTGCCAAAGCGGTGGGCGATAAAAAAGGGCTGCGCCGCTACGGCCATGCCTACGTGCCGCTTGATGAGGCCTTGAGCCGGGTGGTGGTTGATTTTTCAGGCCGCCCAGGGCTGGATATGCACGTACCGTTTAAAACCGCGCAAATCGGCACGTTCGACAGCCAACTGGCGTACGAGTTTTTTCAGGGCTTTGTGAACCACGCCTTCGTCACCCTTCACATCGACAACCTGCGCGGCGAAAACTCGCATCACCAAGCGGAGACGGTGTTTAAAGCCTTTGCCCGTGCCCTGCGCATGGCGTTAGAGATTGACCCGCGGGCAGCGAATGTCATCCCATCGACCAAAGGCTCGCTGTAATCAAATTTCTGCCCTAGAGTGCTTAAAAAACGCCAAAAACACCTCTTTTTAGGCATATTTTAGGCCTGAAGCCCAATAGATACGGGCGCGAGCAGCTTCTTATTTAATAGCAATTAATCCGTAATGACCTCACCAAAAACTGTTGCGGTAATCGACTACGGCATGGGCAACCTGCGCTCAGTGTCGCAAGCCGTGCAGCATGTTGCCCAGGGCAGCGGTGTCGATGTGATCGTCACGTCAAACCCTGCAGAAGTGATGGCGGCTGAGCGCATCGTGCTGCCGGGCCAGGGCGCGATTGCTGACTGCATGCACGAGCTGGCTGAATCGGGCCTGCTCGAATCAGTGTTGCACGCCGCAGCCAACAAGCCGCTGTTTGGCGTGTGTGTGGGCATGCAGATGCTGCTCACGCACAGCGCAGAAGGCCGGCCCGGCGATGGCGGCGTGGGCACGCAGGGGTTGGGTTTGATCCCCGGCGAAGTGTTGAAATTTGACTTGGGCGGTCAGCTTCAAGCAGACGGCAGCCGCTATAAAGTGCCGCAAATGGGGTGGAACCAGGTCAAGCAGTCAGCGCCCGCTCACCCTTTGTGGGCAAGCGTGCCTGATGAGTCCTACTTTTATTTTGTGCACAGCTTTTACGCCCGTCCGTCTGATGCGCGCCACACTGCTGGCATGGCCAACTACGGCCAGCCCTTTACAGCGGCGATTGCACGCGATAATATTTTTGCCACCCAGTTTCACCCCGAAAAAAGCGCAACCCAAGGCCTAGCCTTGTACCGCAATTTTTTGAACTGGACCCCTTAAATCTCATTTGCTTTGTTTTTGATTGCCACATGCTACTTATCCCTGCGATTGACCTGAAAGACGGTCACTGCGTACGCCTCAAGCAAGGCGACATGGATCAATCCACCGTCTTCAGCGAAGACCCCGCCGCCATGGCGCGCAACTGGGTCAACAAAGGGGCGAGACGTCTGCACTTGGTAGACCTTAACGGCGCATTTGCTGGCAAACCCAAAAACGACGCAGCGATTAAAAAAATACTCGCCGAAGTTGGCCTGGAAATTGACGTTCAACTTGGCGGCGGCATACGCGACCTCGACACGATTGAGCGCTATTTAGATGCAGGTTTGCGTTACGTCATCATCGGCACGGCAGCTGTAAAAAACCCCGGTTTTTTGCAAGACGCCTGTACCGCATTCGGCGGTCACATCATTGTGGGCCTAGACGCCAAAGACAGCAAAGTTGCCACCGACGGCTGGAGCAAAATCACCGCGCACAACGTGATTGACCTGGCCAAAAAGTTCGAAGACTTTGGTGTTGAATCCGTTATCTACACAGACATTGGCCGCGACGGCATGCTGAGCGGCATCAACATGGAAGCCACCATTAAATTAGCTCAGGCTTTGACGATTCCCGTCATCGCCTCTGGCGGCTTGTCAAACATGGCCGATATTGAAGCGCTGTGTGCCGTGGAAGACGACGGCGTAGAGGGCGTGATTTGCGGCCGTGCAATTTACAGCGGTGATTTGGATTTTGAGGCGGCGCAGGCTCGGGCAGATGAGTTGAATGGATGATTCGATCAGCGAATCATCAACACCTTCACCCCAACCGCCTCTGCAATAGCCATCCACGGCCTGTTTGACGTGACAGCCGTACCGTTCATCAGCTTGGCCAAGCCCAAGCAGGCGCGGTCGCCAAGTGACAAGCCTGCGGATCTGGTAAGGGGCCTGAGTTCGGCACACGTCAAAGCTTGTTCCTGATTGAAGTCAATGACGTCGACGATGAATTGCCCAGTAGCCCGCTTTAATTCCTGCGGCGGCAGGCCAAACTCCAGCATCTTGCTAGCCACTTCGGCCATGTTCACGCTGCTGATGACGCAGTCTCCTGTTTCTAATAAATCCAGCACCAAATCTGCACCTTTTTCTCCTTTGCTCACGGCCAGCAAAGCAGACGCGTCCAGGACATAAATCATTCTTGGGCTTCGCGCTGCGCTTCCAGGCGGCGGTCGGCGATAAACTCATCGACGATGCTGCGCCCAGGGGTGGGTGGCATCACGCTGTCAAAATACGCACGCATTTTGGCTCGTCGCTCTGATGCAGACGTCAGCACCAGACTGCCATCTTTGACTTCTATGAAAATACGTGAGTTGGGCTTAAAGCCGAGTTGCTCACGCAACGCGGCGGGTATCAGTACCCGGCCGTTTTCAGACATGGCTAACGAGGTCATAATATTCACTTTCTGACAATAATTTATATTCTGTCAGATTTCAATTATTTGTCAAATTTTCAAAATAAGTCACTGATGCTTGCCAAACGAATCATTCCTTGCCTAGACGTCACCGGAGGCCGAGTCGTCAAGGGCGTCAACTTCACGCAGTTGCGCGATGCGGGCGACCCAGTAGAAATTGCCGCCCGCTACAACGACCAAGGCGCTGACGAACTGACTTTTTTAGACATCACCGCCACCAGCGACGGCCGCGATTTGATCTTGCACATCATCGAAGCTGTGGCGTCGCAAGTGTTTATTCCGCTGACGGTGGGCGGCGGCGTGCGCACGGTTGAAGACGTGCGGCGACTGCTCAATGCCGGGGCTGACAAAACCAGTTTTAACTCCGCCGCCATTGCCAACCCGCAGGTGATTGAAGACGCGTCCGCCAAATATGGCGCGCAGTGCATTGTGGTGGCCATAGATGCAAAGCGGCGCAGCGACGAAGAGGCCAAAACACGCGGGCCAGGCTGGGATGTTTACAGCCACGGCGGGCGCAAAAATACGGGGCTTGATGCTGTGGCTTGGGCCACAGAGATGGCACAGCGCGGCGCAGGTGAAATCTTGCTGACCAGCATGGACCGCGACGGCACCAAATCGGGCTTTGACCTGGCCCTGACCCGTGCGGTGAGCGACGCAGTCAGCGTGCCGGTGATTGCTTCAGGCGGCGTCGGCAACCTCGCGCATCTGGCAGACGGCATACAAATTGGTGGCGCAGACGCTGTTCTGGCCGCCAGCATCTTTCATTACGGTGAACACTCGGTATACAAGGCCAAGCAGTTCATGAGTGGGCGCGGAATACCGGTACGGCTGTAAAGCCAAAGGCCGAACTCTTTTTCAGCAGCTCGGCCTTCTTGTCAATGCAGTGTCAACTGCACCGTAGGAGGTCCACCTATGGCTTAGGCAATATCACGTTATCAATCACGTGAATCACCCCGTTGGTGGCGAACACGTCCGTTGCAACTATTTTTGCCCTGCGAAGGCGTGGGCGGTTGTCGATGATTTCAAGTGCAGCGTTGATGCTAAAGGTTTCGCCTTGCACAGTTTTGATCGGTGTTCCCACTACGATATCTGCCTTTAAAACGCGACCAGGCACGACGTGGTACGTCAAAATCTTCGCAAGTAATGTCGTGTTGCCAAACAAAGTAGCTTTGTCAGTGTTCAATTCGGTAAGCGCCGCTGCAAACGCGGCATCATTGGGCGCGAAAACGGTGAACGGCCCAGTTCCCTTCAGCGTAGGCGCTAGGCCTGCTGCAATGACTGCCTCAACCAGCAGGCTGAAGGTGCTGATGCTTTGCGCAGTTTGTACGATGTCCAAATTAGCCGGCAAAATCACTTTATCGATGATGTGCACCACGCCGTTGCTGGCTTGCACGTCGGTTGCCAAAATTGTGGATGTACGGTTGCGACCATCAGTAATGGTCAATACGCCGCCGGGCGCTTCGATTTTGAAGACGCTCTTTTGCAGCGGCGTAATGGCCTTGCCCAAGGGGATGCCGGCTTTTTCGACTTTCGCGCCCAGCACGTGGTACGTCAGCACGGCCTTTAGCAAGTCCTTGTTGACTGGATCTTTTAGCAGCGCGTCTTTGCTGATTTTCAGCTCGGCCAACAGCGCCACAAACGCATCGTCGTTGGGTGCGAAAACGGTAAATGGGCCTGCTCCAGACAGCGTGGTGGCCAAGTCAGCGGCTATGACTGCTTCGACCAAGATGCTTAGGCCGGGCGTAGCTTGCGCAAGCTGCACTATGTTTGGTGTGCCCGGCGCGCCGGTGGGCGGCGGTGCATCGTCACCTCCACCACAGCCTGCCAAAATGCTGGTTGAGCCGACTGCTGCTGCCATACCGGCAAAAATAAGTGCTTTTCTGCGATCCATGTTGAGACTCCAATCAAGGTTAAAGACGTTTAAGAAAGAAAGAACTAACTTCGGATCGACAAACACTGCAGGTAATAATTACCGTTTGGTATTTATCGATACCGAACGGTAATTTAATAGACTAATCAGTGCAATTAAATTTTCAATTTGTTACTTTCGGGTGATAAGTCTTGTGAATCAAGCGTCATTGGTAGCGGCGATTAATGCCATTGTTTGATGCGACCGGAGGCGGTGTTTACGTGAGTAGTGGCCTCGGACGCCGATATCAGCGGTCAGCAGGGAGCCGGGCCAATGCGTGTGGTTTTGCCAGGGGCGAAATCCTCGACAATCACACAATGAATTGGATAGAACAAATCAAGTGGGACGACAAAGGTCTCGTTCCCGTAATTGCGCAAGAGCAATCCAGCGGCGACGTGCTGATGTTTGCGTGGATGAACCGCGAGGCACTGCAAAAAACCGCCGAGCTGGGCCGCGCTGTGTATTTCAGTCGCTCCCGCAATAAACTGTGGTTCAAGGGTGAAGAGTCGGGTCACGTGCAAACCGTGCATGAAATTCGCGCGGATTGTGACAGCGATGTGGTGCTGCTCAAGGTCACGCAATTGGGCCATGAGCCCGGTCAGCCAGGTGTCGCCTGCCACACGGGTCGGCACAGCTGCTTTTTCAGTGTTTTTAAAGACGGCCAGTGGGTAATCACCGACCCGGTCTTGAAAGATCCGGCAAGCATCTATAAGTAGGCGCTATGAATTCAAACGATTTAAGCAACGACAGTCTGGCCCGCCTGGCAAGCATCATTGAAAGCCGCAAGGTGGCTAATGGCGGCGACCCTGAAACCAGCTACGTCGCGCGTCTGCTGCACAAAGGCCCCGATGCGTTTTTGAAAAAAATCGGCGAAGAAGCGACTGAAGTCGTCATGGCCGCCAAAGACCTGGACTGCGCCGGCTTGACGCCTGAATTAAAAAGTGCGTTTGTTGGCGAAGTGGCGGACCTGTGGTTTCACTCCCTGATCGCGCTGGCGCATTACGGGCTGCAGCCGGCGGACGTCATCGCCGAGCTGGAACGCCGTGAGGGCACCAGCGGCATTGAAGAAAAAGCGCTGCGCAAAGCCGAAAAACGGGATGCAGAGCGCGACATGAAGCGCGACATTGAACGCGACTCGGACCGCGAAGCCGCAAAAAATTAACAAGGAAGAAGTCATGAACAACGACGTCACCACCATCGAGCCCGACGAAGGTCTTAAAACCTGGGGTTGGCTCAGCTATTTTTTACATCTGGTCGTGGCGGTTGCTGCCATTGTTCCGGGGGCGCAAGCATCGATCACGCTGCTTGTTATTGCGCTCATCATTGACCTCGTTAAACGCGGCGATGCTGAAAACACCTGGCAGGCGTCGCACTTTAGGTGGCGCATTCGAACGGTGCTGTGGGCTGGCGTTTTGTACTTGGTCACCGCGCCGTTGTTTTTGTTGCTGTTTCTTCCCGGTTTGATTGCGTGGGCATTGATTTCTATCTGGTTTTTGTACCGCATTGTGCTGGGCATGGAGCGCATGAATGCAAACAGGGCGGTTGAGTAAGCATGACCGCACCTGAGAACTGCCTTTTTTGCAAAATCATCGCCGGCAAAATTCCCAGCCGCATCGTGTACGAAGACGATGAAATTTTCGCTTTTCATGACATCAACCCTTGGGCGCCAGTGCACTTTTTGATGGTGCCCAAGCTGCACATGGCGTCAATGGCGCAGGCCAGCGCCGAGCATGCTGCGCTGCTTGGCCGCCTCATGGTGTTGGCCCCTAAGCTGGCGCTGGAGCAAGGTTGCCGGCCTTATCCGGAAGGCGGCTTTCGGATGGTT
>JANOWB010000238.1:0-5725 GCA_031417695.1 Polaromonas sp. | reverse complement strand
CACGCCCGCGCCCGTAAAAGTAACCGACCGAGTCGTGGCCCAATCGATGGATTTCGTTATTACCCAAGCGTTTAAGGGCGGAGAAATCATCACCAAAGCCGCCACAACAAACCCCAACGACCCAGGCCGGGCAGTAGTCACGCCACACGACAACTGCGTGCTGGTGATGCCGTCTGTGCGGCAATTGCGGCCGGGTGTGACGGTGGTGCGGTTGGGGCAGTTTTTATAGGTATTTTATAGCTGCAGCCCAATGAATACGGGCGCGAACAGCTATTAAATTCACAGCGGTTAGTAGCTTCATAAACTCGGTATGGACAAAGAACGCAATGAGTAGGTGACAAGCTGTCACCTACTGAATTTTCCCGGAGCGGACGGCATCAATTTCCTCACCGACGTAGCTACCGCCGAAATCTTTCTGCGGCTGGTTCAAGCCATCCCCATCCCCAACTCAGCACGTTGAAAAACGTCATGTGAGCTGTTGATCCGACCAGCGCTTTCCACTTTCAATAATCAGCAAAAGCCACAAGCCACAAGCCGCAAGCCGCAAGCCCGCCTGAAAACGTTCGGCAAATAAACCAAGTCCAAATAGTGTGTTCAAACCGATACAAATAGAATGCTTTCAGGCGTGAAAAGTAAACGATGATTGAGACTTTAGTGGGCACAAAGGCACTGCAATGAAGCTTCGTGGGATATACGCAACCGGCGGTTTGATTTTTGCAGCGTCGGCATTGACTGCTTGCGGTGGTGGTGGTGGTGGGGCCGCACCCGGCAATGTTGCACCCAGCTCAGCGGTTTCAGTCATTGATGTCACGCCCACAGCAACTTCTGCGTTGGAATCATCACCACCACCGCCTGCGGTTCCCGTTATTGATCCCGCCGCCTCCAACCAGCCACCAGTCACCATGGCTGCAACCACCTTCGCAAAGACTACTGCTGACTTTGCCAACCCTGAGCGCGGGTTTTACGGCTGGGCAGGCAACGACTTTGTGACCCAGTACGACCCAGGCAGTGTGCAAGTCGCAAAAGACGCTGGTCAAAGCCTGGTATTGGCCAAGGTAGAGCTAGACAACTATCGGACCACCGACCTGACCGCCACCTGGCTTGCCCAGCTGGCGGGCAGCTTTGCCAAGGTGCGCGCAGCAGGCCTGAAGACCACTTTGCTTTTTAGCTACGACTTTTCAGCCGGCGGCAAAGACGCCAGCGCGGCCCAGATCAAACGCCACGCCGAGCAGCTCAAGCCCGTGCTAGCCGCCAATGCTGACGTGATTCCGTTTATGCGCGCAGGCTTTATTGGCGCGTGGGGTGAATGGCATTCGTCGCAGGCCGGCAACTCGTGCGGCTACAACGCACTGCCCAGCACCACTTGCGCAGAAGCTGATGCCAACCGCGTGATCATCCGCGATGCGTTGCTGGCCAACATGCCCGCCACCACGCAAATCGGGTTTCGCTACCCGCCTGATCTGCAAAAGTGGTACCCGAGCGCAACCCAGCAAACCCGCGCTGGCATTCACAACGATTGTTTTCTGGCCGGCCCGAGCGACTCTGGCACGTTTGACGACCCATCGTCGCGGCCCTACGCCAAAGCGTTGACCAACCAGACGGCCTATGGCGGCGAGACGTGCGAGAACGCGGGCACGCCCGTGCGCAACACCTGCGCAGATATTTTGAGGGAAGGCGCGGAGTACCACCTGGCGTGGCTCAACATCAACTACGCCCCGACAGTCATCAACAAATGGAAAGCCGATGACTGCTTTGCCGAGGTGTCTCGGTCAATGGGCTACCGCCTGCAGCTAGATGCGGCCAGCCACGCGAGTGAAGCCGCGCAGGGCCAAACCGTTGCCGTCAATATCAACTTGCGCAACGTCGGCTGGGCGCGTATTTTCAGCGCCCGCAAACTGGTGGCTACTTTTATCAACAACACCACCGGCGAGCGCTTTAACGCCGCCGCTGGCAACCTGCAAACCTTGTCGCCACAAGCCGTCGCCACCACCCGGCAGACCATCACTGTGCCAGTGCCTGCTGCTGCGACTAAAGGCAGCTACACCCTGCACCTGAGCGCGCCTGATATCTTCGCAAGCACCGCCAGCGACGCCAAATTTGCCGTGCGCTTTGCTGATGCCGACGATGCGGCAAAAGGCCAGGCGTGGATTGCTGCAAGTGGTCTGTTTAACGCAGGTACGCAGTTGACTGTGAAGTAATATCGGCTTGCAGATCAATCAAAACGGGGCGTGCAGCTATAAAAATCATATCACTCGCCTGCCCAGCCGCAAACGGCCAGCTTACCTGCCGGACTGCGCCTTTTCCATAATGTCCAGAAGCTCGGTGATTTTTGTGTTCAGATTTTCATTGTCCCGACGTGCGTCCAGCTCAGGGCCTGCGGCAATCTCCGCCAGCTGTGCCCGAGGCAGGTCGGCTGCACAGCGTTGGCCCCAACGGCTGTTTTTGTCGCTGCATTGCCTTCGAACTTCTGCCAGATAACTATAGCGGCCGTCACAAGATCGTTCCGCTTTGGAGTAGCGCCCAATCACGTCGGCCACATCCGCTGGAGTGGATTTGGCCAGCATGATCCTGACGCTAGGATATTGGCAGTTGATCACTTTGTCGGCGCCTTCCAGTGGGCCGAACTGTTCAGCAAAAATCACCTCAAGCAACGCTATCTCGGGAGGGCTAAATTCGTACTGAACCGGCACAGCCGCTGCTCTTTTCAGCACGGTCAAATTGAGCGATTTGCCATAGTCAGACATCTTGGGATTTTTTGGGGGCTTCATGCTCAGGGCGATGGCACGTGACTTTGCCAGCCAGTCGGGGCGGTCACGTTTAGCTATCAGCGCCTCGATTTCTGCTTCTTTGCCGACGCGGATGTTGATGGCATCGCCATCAAAGTTATCGGCGATGAATTTACTTGCAGTAAATGCCGTGGTGATTCCCGTAATCACCAGTATTACCAAGACTGTTCCCGCTCCCAGCGCTTGCCATTTTTTGGAAGTGGCAGGGCCGGGGGGCGTTTTCATCAGCAGGCCCGTCACCACCGCGACTGCTGCCGTGCCAAGGGCCAGCGGCGCAATAATCTGGGCGCTGGCCAGTAACACGATAAGAGCCACCGCAACAAACGCACCACCTGCAATTACAAGAATCAACATGGGCGCCCTTCACTAAATATAAAAATGCCAAAAGCCCAATAAGCACGGGCGCGAGCAGCTATTAAATCAAGAGCGGCTTGCAAGCAGGTCACTGCACGCAACTAACTCAAATGCTTGCCCACAATCCCGGCCAGCTCAAACATCGTGACCTGCGGCTTGCCGAACACCGGTAGCAGCTTGGCATCGGCGTTGATGTTGCGTTTGTTGGTTGCGTCTTGCAGGTTTTCTGCCTTGATGTAGTCCCACAGCTTTTTAATGACCTGCGTGCGGATGACCGGCTCGGCTCCTATGACTGCGGCCAGTGCGTCGCTTGGCTTCAAGCCTGAGCCTGGCTTGGCGACTCTTGCTACTTTGGGCTTGGCTACTTTTACTGCGGGCGCTTTTTTGGCGGCTACTTTTTTGGCTGCGGGCTTGGCGGTTTTCACTGCAACCGTTTTGCCGAATGGTGTTTTAATGGTCGCTGGGCCGGTTTTGCTGGCCGCTGGTTTGCGCGGCGGAAACTTGGATGGTGCGAATTCAAAGTTGACTTTGCCTGCAGTGGCGTCCCAAGCCAGCATGGCTTTGAATGCACGGCGGGTGCGCATGGACACGAACTTGTCTAGCAGATCAGTTTTGCCAGTTTCCAGCAGCTTGGTCATTTGCTCGCGCTCAATCGGCTGCTGCAAGATCACCTGGCCGCTTTTGAAGTCACAGCTGGGCGTGGGTTGCGCGTGTGTGGGCACAGACTTGTCGCAGACGTAGTTTTTGCCCAACTCGAATATCTGCCCGCCGTTGGTGGCGCCGCACTTGGGGCATTTGCCCAGCGCAGTTTGCGCGCTGAAATCTTGAATCTCGCCAGACTCCGCGCTTTTGTCGTCGCCAAAGTCAAATTCGAGTTTGAAGTTTTTAGTTTCTTCGTCGAACTTGATGACCATTTCAGCCGTGAATGGCCAGCCTGCTTTGGACCTGAAGCCGTCAAGCGGGCCGATTTTTTTGTCCGTTAAAAACTGCTCGACCTCTGCGTTTTCAAACGTGCGACCAGCGGGCGTTTTGCCAAAGCTGAAGCCGCAGCCTTCTGTTGCGCCGGCTTTGCCAGTACAGGTGTAGCGGCGGTAGTTTTCTTTGACCACGCCGCCGCAGTTGGGGCAGGGCGCGGTTAGCGTGGCGTAGTCGCCCGGAATGCTGTCTTTGTCGTAGCCTTTGGCTTTGGCGACCATGCGCTCGGTCATGGCGGCAATCTCGGCCATGAAGGTTTCGCGGCTCAGCTTGCCTTGCTCCATTTGCGCCAGTTTGAACTCCCAGTCGCCCGTCAGCTCGGCTTTGGACAGCTCCTGCACGTCCAGCCCGCGTAGCAGCGTCATCAATTGAAATGCTTTGGCCGTAGGTATCAGTTCGCGGCCTTCGCGCAGCATGTATTTTTCAGCGATCAAACCTTCAATGGTGGCGGCGCGGGTGGCGGGTGTGCCCAGGCCTTTTTCCTGCATGGCTTCGCGCAGCTCGTCGTCGTCGATGGTTTTGCCTGCGCCTTCCATCGCGCCCAAAAGCGTAGCCTCGCTGTAGCGAGCGGGTGGCCGGGTTTTCAGGCCTTTGGCCTCTGCAACTTCGGTGCGCACCATTTCGCCTGGCTTGACGGGCACGAGTGATTTGCCGTCTTTATCGTCGTCATCGGTTTGCGCTTCTTTGCCGTAAATGGCTAGCCAGCCCGGCTTGACGAGTACCTTGCCTTCAGTTTTAAAGCTGTGGCCAACGGATAAGGAAATGCGCGTGGTCACCAGGTATTCAGCGCTTGGGTAAAACACCGCCATGAAGCGGCGCACCACCAGGTCGTACAGCTTTTGCTCGGCCTCAGACAAGCCACTGGGGGCCTGCAGCGTTGGGATAATCGCGAAGTGATCGCTGACTTTGGCGTTGTCGAAAATGCGCTTGTTGGGCTTGATGTAGTTGCCGTTGAGCGCCACCAGCGCGTGCGGGGCCAAGTGCCGCATGCCGCTGTCGGCCAGCATTTCAAAGGTTTTTTTAACGACGGGCAAATAGTCTTCAGGTAACGCTCGTGAGTCGGTACGCGGGTAGGTCAGCGCCTTGTGGCGTTCGTACAGGCTTTGCGCAATTTGCAGCGTGGTTTTGGCTGAAAAGCCAAACTTGCCGTTGGCCTCGCGCTGGAGCGACGTCAAGTCAAACAACTGGCCAGCGGCTGAGCTGGTGGGCTTGCTTTCTTCAGTCACCGTGGCGGCTTTGCCGCGCACGGCCTCAGCGATGGCGATGGCTTCGCGCTGTGACCAGACGCGGTCGGCTTTTAACTCCAGATCGGGCTCAGCGTTGTCTATATTGGCGGCGCTTTTCTTCCACTTCGGGTCAAACCACTTACCGGGGTATTCGCCCGCTTCGGCTAAAAAGCTTGCATGAATTTCCCAGTAATCACGCGACACAAATTTGCGGATTTTTTCTTCACGCTCAACTACAACAGATAAGGTGGGCGTTTGCACGCGCCCCACCGTGGTTAAAAAGAAACCGCCGTCGCGCGAGTTAAACGCCGTCATGGCGCGCGTGCCGTTGATGCCGACCATCCAGTCGGCCTCAGAGCGTGAACGTGCGGCATCGGCCAAGCC
>JANOWB010000237.1:0-3137 GCA_031417695.1 Polaromonas sp. | reverse complement strand
CCCCGGGGTCGTCTGCCCGGCCCATTTTGGTGGTGCCTACTGGGTGGAAGATAGTCGTGGCGATGTCGCCTGCCAACCTGGCCAGGTCTTCGTCGGTTTGAAACTGCACGCCAGGTTTAAATTCTTCGGGCTGGTATTTGGCCAGCGCCGACTGACTGACGATGCGGCGAGTGACGCGCAATGAATCAGCGGCTACTTTTTGGTCTTCAGGCGTGCTCAGGTAATTGGGCGCTATGGCGGGGGCGTCTTCAAAGCTCGGCGTTTTGATGTTGACTGTTCCGCGGCTGGTGGGCGCCAAATTGCACACGCTGGCGGTGAATGCGTTGAAGGTGTGCAGCGGCTCGCCAAACGCATCAAGCGACAGTGGCTGAATGTGGTACTGAATATTCGGGTAGGCATGCTCGGCGGATGAGCGGGTAAAAGCGCCTAACTGCGACGGTGCCATACTCAAAGGGCCGGTGCGTTTTAGCGCGTATTCAAGCCCAATGCGTGCCTTACCCAGCAGCGAATTAGCCATGGTGTTGAGCGACAAGCCCCAGCCCTTGTTGGCTGCGTTGCCGGTGATTTTGTAGATGGATCTGATTTGCAAATGGTCTTGCAAGTTAGCGCCCACGCCCGGTAAGTCCTTGACCACCGGCACGCCGAGCTTGTGCAGCAGCGCGCCCGGGCCAATGCCCGACAACTGCAGCAGTTGCGGCGAGCCGATAGCGCCCGCACACAAAATTACCTCGCCCATCAGCCCACGGTCAGCGCCAGAGTCGCGCGTGGCCAGCACGCTGATGTGCTCCAGCCCGGTCCACACATCAACCCCAGTGCAGCGCTGGCTGCCGTCAGCCTGCTTTTCAATGATCAGCTTGGTGACCTGCGCTTTGTTCCACAACTCAAAGTTAGGGCGGCCATAACAAGTGGGCCGCAAAAATGCTTTGGCTGTGTTCCAGCGCCAGCCTTCTTTTTGGTTGACTTCAAAGTAGCCCACGCCTTCGTTGTTGCCGCGGTTGAAATCGCCAGTCGCCGGAATACCCGCTTGCATGGCGGCTTGGGCAAACGCGTCAAGCACCGGCCAGTGCAGGCGCTGTTTGCTGACCTGCCATTCACCGCCTGCCTTGCGGTGGCGCAAGATTTTTTGGTAGGCAATAGTTTTGTCTTGCATCAGCTGCGGTGCGGTGCCCGCCGCGCCGTGAAATTCGTTGGCGCCCTGGTAATGGTTTTCATGCAGCTTGAAATACGGCAAGCTGTTGGCCCAAGTCCAGGCACTGTCGCCGGTAAGTGCCGCCCACTCGTCGTAGTTGCGGGCCTGGCCGCGCATGTAAATCATGCCGTTGATACTTGACGAGCCGCCCAGTGTTTTTCCGCGTGGGTAACGCAACGCGCGGCCATTCAAACCGGCTTCTGGCTCGGTGTTGTACAGCCAGTCGGTGCGCGGGTTGCCTATGCAGTACAGGTAGCCAGCGGGCACGTGAATCCAGTGGTAGTCGTCTTTGCGGCCGGCTTCAATCAGCAGCACTTTTTTCGATGCGTCTGCACTCAGGCGGTTGGCCAGCAGGCAGCCGGCCGTGCCGCCGCCCACAATGATGTAGTCAAAAATAGCTTCGATGGGGTGAGCTGTGGGGGAAGAGTTGGGCTGCATAGGTTCTCGGTGTGGTGCCGTATTTTGCCCCGGCTGCCCCACGCCTGACTGACCCGCGCTGGTTTTAGGCCGGCTCCAGGCCAGATTTTGGTTGGCTCCTTGCCTGTAGGACAAAGCCAAACCCTTGCTGCACCCGTTGCCACAGCGCAGATTGTGCAGTTACCATGCGATTTTGCCCCGTCTCTTTGCCTACTGCCCCCTAGCGCCCTTGCTGCCCCCTTACCCTGTCGCCGCCCTTGCTTATGACGTCATTGACTCCCCGTATCGAGCAGCAGGCTACCCCGCAAGGCACAGCGCTGCACGTACTGGGCGAGTGGACAGCCGCCAACCTGAGCGGCAAGCCTGCGTGGCTGGCATTAACCGCGCAGCTTGCGTCCAGCCCAAGCGCTGCAGGCGATACGCATTGGGACTTGAACAGCATCGACAAGCTTGACCACCTTGGCGCGCAGCTGCTATGGGCGCACTGGGGCCACGCCTGGCCTGCGCATATTGACGTGCCTGACAGCCAGCGGGCGTTGTTTGATACGGTGGCCAAATTTGCAGCCGCGCCGTCCGCGCCGCCCCCCTTCAGCTGGCTGTCGCCGGTGGTGCAGTTAGGCACCCGATGGCTGGCCTTGATCGACCACACCAAGGGCTTGACACGCCTGATTGGGCAGCTGCTGCTGGACATTTGGCGCTTGATCCGGCACCCCCAAGAAGGGCCGTGGCGCGACATGTCGGGCCACCTGTATCACATTGGCGCGACTGCCTTGCCCATTACCGCGCTAGTCGGTTTTTTAATTGGCGTTGTGCTGGCGTATTTAATATCGCAGCAGCTCAAGCAGTTTGGCGCCGACTCGTTTATTGTGAATATTCTGGGCATTTCGCTCATTCGGGAACTGGGGCCGGTGCTGGCCGCCATACTGATTGCCGGGCGCTCCGGCTCTGCCATCACGGCGCAGATTGGGGTGATGCGCGTCACCGAGGAGCTCGACGCCATGCGCGTGATGGGCATTGCGCGCGGCTTTCGGCTGGTCATGCCGCGCGCGCTGGCGCTGAGCATTGTGATGCCGCTGATCAGCGTGTGGACATCACTTGCTGCGCTGCTGGGCGGCATGATTGCCGCGCAAGCTGCAATGGGTATCACGCCCGAGTACTTTATTCGCGCGCTGCCAGACGCGGTGAATGTCAGCAACCTGACGCTGGCCACGTCGAAGTCGGTGGTGTTTGGCCTGCTGATCGCGCTGGTGGCTTGTCACTTCGGCCTGCGCGTCAAACCCAACACCGAAAGCTTGGGCCAGGGCACGACTGCGTCTGTGGTGACCTCTATCACGGTAGTGATTTTGGTCGATGCGCTCTTTGCGGTTTTGTTCAAGAACGTCGGTATTTAGACATGCTAGACCCCGCCATAGACATCAAAAAGCTTTGGACCGTTTTTAAAAACGGTGACAAAGACGTGGTCATTCACAAAGACCTTGACCTGTCTGTGCAGCGGGGCGAAATCTTGTCGCTGGTCGGCGGGTCGGGTACA
>JANOWB010000236.1:0-4299 GCA_031417695.1 Polaromonas sp. | reverse complement strand
GGGCGATGTTGGCGTAGGCGTCGCTGGGCTTCATGGCGGGCTGCAGGTCGCTCTGGTAGACCTCTGTGGTTAAGCGCGCAATATCGTACTTGGCGTACATGGCGTGGATGTGCTGGCACAGGTCGGCCAGGCCCATTTTTTCGTACTTGGGGTGCTTCTGGCAAAACTCCGGCAGGATGCGCCACATGGGGGCGTTCTTGTCGTAGTCGTCCTTGAACTGCTGCAAGGCGGTCAGCAGCGTGTTCCACCGGCCCTTGGTGATGCCGATGGTGAACATGATGAAGAAGCTGTACAGGCCGGTTTTTTCAACAATCACGCCGTGCTCGGCCAAAAACTTGGTCACGATGCTGGCCGGAATGCCGGTTTTGGCAAACTTGCCATTCAGGTCCATACCCGGCGTAACAATGGTCGCCTTGATCGGGTCCAGCATGTTGAAGCCCGTGGCCATTTGGCCAAAGCCGTGCCAGTTGTTGGCGCCGTTTTTGGCAGTTTTGGCGCTGCGTGATTCGCCTTTGATGATCCAGTCTTTCGGGTTGCCAATGCCCTCTTCGCCCGCATCATCACCCTCAAACTTGTCTGGCCCCCAGACCTTGAACCACCAGTCAGCGCCGTATTCCGCGTCAATCTTTTTCATGGCGCGGCGAAAGTCCAGCGCCTCGGCAATGCTTTCTTCCACCAGTGCCGTGCCGCCGGGCGGCTCCATCATGGCGGCTGCCACGTCGCAGCTGGCGATGATGCTGTACTGCGGGCTGGTACTGGTGTGCATCAAATACGCTTCATTGAACAAATGCCTGTCGAGCTTGACGTCTTGCGAGTCTTGCACCAGCACATGGCTGGCCTGGCTGATACCGGCCAGCAGCTTGTGAATCGACTGCGTGGCGTACACCACCGCTGTCTTGGGGCGAATGCGGTTTTTACCCATCGAGTGGTAGCTGCCGTAAAACGGGTGAAACGCGGCGTGCGGCAACCAGGCTTCGTCAAAGTGCAGGTTGTCGATATAACCGTCAAGCATGCCTTTGATGGTCTCGGTGTTGTACAGCACGCCGTCATAAGTCGACTGCGTGAGCGACATCACGCGCGGCCTGATTTTGCCGACGCCTTTAACGCCTTTGAGCAGCGGGTTGGCCTCAATCTTGGCGCGAATCGCGTCGGGTTCAAACTCGCTTTGCGGAATGGGCCCAATGATGCCGAAGTGGTTTCGCGTGGGTTTGAGAAACACCGGAATCGCGCCCGTCATGATGATGGCGTGCAAGATCGACTTGTGGCAGTTGCGGTCAACTACCACCACGTCGCCAGGCGCCACGGTGTGGTGCCACACGATTTTGTTGCTGGTCGATGTGCCGTTGGTGACAAAAAAGCAATGGTCAGCGTTAAAAATTCGCGCCGCGTTGCGCTCACTGGCACCAATGGCGCCGTCGTGGTCCAGCAACTGACCCAACTCTTCAACTGAATTGCACACGTCGGCGCGCAGCATGTTTTCACCATAAAACTGGTGGTACATCTGGCCGACCGGGCTTTTCAAAAACGCCACACCGCCCGAGTGGCCGGGGCAATGCCAGCTGTACGAGCCGTCTTCGGCATAGTCCAGCAGCGCCTTGAAGAACGGCGGTTGCACCCCTTCAAGATAGCTTTTAGCCTCACGCAAAATATGCCGCGCCACAAACTCGGGCGTGTCTTCAAACATGTGAATGAAGCCGTGAAGTTCACGCAAAATATCGTTCGGGATGTGGCGCGATGTTTTGGTTTCGCCGTACACATAAATCGGCACGTCCAGGTTTTTGCGGCGCACTTCTTCAATGAAGTTGCGCAGGTTCAGCACGGCCGGATCCAGGTCAGGGCCCGGCGTGAATTCTTCATCGTCAATCGACAAAATAAATGCACTTGCCCTGCTCTGCTGCTGGGCAAACTGGCTCAGGTCGCCGTAGCTGGTGACGCCCAGGACTTCAAAGCCCTCGGTTTCAATGGCTTGCGCCAGCGCGCGAATGCCCAAACCGGAGGTGTTTTCAGAGCGAAAGTCTTCGTCAATGATGACAATGGGGAAACGAAATTTCATGGCGGGCGTGTAGGGTGTTGGCGGTAGACAAAAATGAAGCAAGCGCTTGCGCCGTATGCGCTTTGGCAGAAGTGTACGGAAATAAATCGCGCCCCTTATTGTGTAGCTGGGTTATTGCCCCAAAATGTAGTCTGTTGTCCACAAACCAGTCATGAAAGAGCAACGTACATGGATCAAGCAACCGTTTGGTGGGTTTTAGCAGGTGTCATGGTGGCTGTTGAGCTGGCCACCGGCACGTTTTACCTGCTGATGATCGGCATCGGTATGGCCGCAGGCGCGCTGGCAGCGCACGCTGGTGCTCCGCTGGTAGGCCAAATTCTTGCGGCAGCTGTGGTGGGCGGCGGTGCAGTTGTGCTGTGGAACTGGCGCGGCAGTCGGCAGCCCAAACCGGCGCCAGCGAACGCCAACGCAGACGTTCACATCGACATCGGCGAGATGGTGCAGGTAGAGCAATGGGCCCCGGACGGCACCACTACCGTGAAGTATCGCGGCGCCAACTGGACAGCAGTGATGGCGGCGCCAGCAACAGCCGCCGAAGTGGGCCAGTTCCGAATTAGCCAAATGCTGGGAAACCGCTTGGTGTTAGAAAAGCCATAGCAACATTCATTTTTTATTGCGCCGCAGTCGGCATGTGAAATTTACTTCAGGGAGAAAACGATGGGACTTGAAATTGCGTTAATTATTTTGGTGGTGGCGGGGATATTTATTGTGCGCAGCATCAAGGTCGTGCCTCAGCAAAACGCTTGGGTGGTTGAGCGGCTGGGCAAGTACCACGGCACGCTAACGCCGGGTCTGAATTTTCTGGTTCCGTTTGTTGACAGGCTGGCTTACAAACATTCCCTCAAAGAAGTGCCGCTTGATGTGCCTAGCCAGGTTTGCATCACGCGGGACAACACGCAGCTGCAGGTCGACGGTATTTTGTACTTTCAGGTCACCGACCCGATGCGCGCCAGCTATGGGTCGTCAAATTACATTGTGGCCATCACGCAGCTCGCGCAAACGTCGCTGCGCTCCGTCATTGGCAAGTTAGAGCTGGACAAAACCTTTGAAGAGCGCGCCATCATCAACGCACAAGTGGTGGCAGCCATCGACGAGGCGGCTTTGAACTGGGGCGTGAAGGTGCTGCGTTACGAAATTAAAGACCTGACACCGCCGAAAGAAATTTTGCACGCCATGCAGTCGCAAATCACCGCTGAGCGGGAAAAGCGCGCGCTGATTGCCGCATCGGAAGGCCGCCGGCAAGAGCAAATCAACATTGCCACCGGCGAGCGCGAGGCGTTCATTGCCCGGTCTGAAGGCGAAAAACTGGCGGCCATCAACAACGCGCAGGGTGAAGCGTCGGCCATCCTTGCAGTCGCTGACGCCAACGCAAAAGCCATTGAGCTGGTGGCCAACGCCATTCGCCAGCCGGGCGGCGAGCAAGCTGTGCAGCTGAAAGTGGCCGAAAAAGCGGTTGAAGCTTATTCGCGCGTAGCAGCAGACGCCACCACCACACTGGTAGTGCCAAGCAACATGACCGATGTGGCAGCGCTGATTTCATCGGCCATGAAGATGGTGCAGACCACCAAAACATGACTACGCCAGCCGACCCCCACAACGTCCTGGGCACGCCATTGGTGCCTTGCTCTTATGACCCATTGACCGGTTTTTTCAGAGACGGCTGCTGCAAAACCGACGCATCAGACGTCGGTTCGCACCTGATTTGCGCACGCGTGACCGATGAGTTTTTAACTTTTTCAAAAGAGCGCGGTAACGACTTGAGCACACCGCGGCCTGAGTACCGCTTTCAAGGCTTGGTAGCCGGCGACAGGTGGTGCCTGTGCGCCAGTCGCTGGGCAGAAGCCCTTCAAGCCAACGTTGCGCCGCCAGTGGTGCTGGAATCTACCCACGCCAGCGCGCTGAAGTTTGTGACACTCGCGCAGCTTGAAAAGCACCGCTACCAGGCCGCGACACAGTAAGCGAGCTGACCCGACTGCTACAATCGAAAACAACCGGAAGGGTGGATGAGCGGTTTAAGTCATACGCCTGGAAAGCGTACGTAGGGTTATACCTACCGCGGGTTCGAATCCCGCCTCTTCCGCCAGAAAATTACAAAAAGCCGCATGCCCTTTGGGTATGCGGCTTTTTCGTTTTGGAGCTTAAAAGCGCTTTACAGGATTTGCCAATCCAATAGAGAGCTTCGCGGAAGGGTGGATGAGCGGTTTAAGTCACACGCCTGGAAAGCGTGCGTAGGGTTAAACCTACCG
>JANOWB010000235.1:0-10768 GCA_031417695.1 Polaromonas sp. | reverse complement strand
TCGGGCGCCTTCGACTGGAAACTGGACCTGGAAGACGTTCACCTCAATATCGAGGCACGGCTAACCACTTTGGTCGGCGACGCCGGCAAGCGCCTGCACACCGGCCGCTCCAGAAACGACCAGGTGGCCACCGACGTGCGGCTGTGGCTGCGCGGCGAGATCGATGCGATAGCAAATTTACTGATTGAGCTGCAGAGAGCGCTGGTGGTGATTTCCGAAAAAAACATCGACACCGTCATGCCTGGTTTTACGCATTTGCAAGTCGCGCAGCCAGTCAGCTTTGGTCACCACATGCTGGCCTATGTTGAGATGTTTAACCGTGACGCCGAGCGTATGCAAGATGTGCGCAAGCGGGTGAATTTTTTGCCGCTGGGCGCTGCGGCACTGGCTGGCACGGGCTACCCGCTAGACCGCGCGCGCGTGGCAGTTGCACTTGGCATGGTGGACGGCAACGGCAAACCCTGCGTATGCCAAAACTCGCTCGACGCGGTAAGTGATCGTGACTTTGCTATTGAGTTCACCGCCGCCGCATCAATCGCCATGGTGCACATCAGCCGCCTGTCTGAAGAGCTGATTTTGTGGATGAGCCAGAACTTTGGCTTCATTCACATTCCTGATCGCTTTACTACTGGCTCGTCGATCATGCCGCAGAAAAAAAACCCAGACGTGCCCGAGCTTGCGCGTGGTAAAACAGGCCGCGTAGTGGGGCACTTAATGGGTTTGATCACACTCATGAAAGGTCAGCCCTTGGCATACAACAAAGACAACCAGGAGGACAAAGAGCCACTGTTTGACACAGTTGATACGCTCAAAGACACGTTGCGCATATTTGCTGAAATGGTGGCAGGCATCACGGTTAAACCCGACGCGATGGAACAAGCAGCGCTACGCGGCTACGCCACGGCAACAGATTTGGCCGACTATCTGGTGAAAAAGGGCCTGCCGTTTCGCGATGCCCATGAGGCGGTGGCCCATGCAGTAAAAGCCGCCATGTCGCACAACGTTGACTTGTCTGAGCTGCCGCTAACGGTGCTGCAGGGCTTTCACGTCAGCATTGAAAAAGACGTGTACGAATGCTTGAGTTTGCGCGGCTCATTGAATGCACGCAATACGCTGGGTGGCACGGCACCCGCGCAAGTTAAGCTGCAAATTGCGCGGCACACTGCAAGGCTTGGCCCGGCGGTTTGAACCGCGAAAGCCGCTGCGCTTCAATTTAGCGGCTGCGCCCTAAATTCATCGTCCAGTACAAGCGGTAGTCGGCGGCATCGTTGCGCACGCAAGCTACCGCTACGTCTTTAAAGCTCGGGTTCATCAGGTTCTGGCAATGCCCGGGGCTGTTGGCCCAACCAGTCATGACCTGCTCGACTGAGCCCTGCCCTGCAGCAATGTTTTCACCATAGCTTGACCAGGTGTAGCCAGCTGCCGTTACCCGCTGGCCGGCATTTCGGCCGTCTTGGCTGGTGTGCGAAAAATAATTTTTTTGCGCCATGTCAGCCGAATGTCCTTTGGCCGCCAAAAGCAACGCCGCATTCCACGCCAACGGACCCGTTGCTGCATAGGGCGTGGTGCCGCAAACAGCACCAGCCGCCCGAAGTGCGTTCACCCGCTGGAGCACTTCAGCCTCAATACCTGCCGCGCCATTCAAACCGCAACTGAAGTCGCCCACCGCAGTGGTGCCCGTCGCAGGCGTGGCCGGGGCCGGAGCCGCGACAGGCGTAGGCACGGTCGCCACCGCTACTGGTGCGGGCAGCGGCGCCACCCCAGTGCTGGTCGCAGCGCCCGGCGCGGCACTGACGGCCGGTGAATCGCTGCCCCCGCCGCCGCAGCCAGCCAAGCCCGCAAAAAAAGCTACCGCCACCGTTGATTTGATATGTGCGCGCAACGAGAAGTCTTCAAGCATTTACATTGTCCTAACCTAAAAACCCATTGTGAAGGGCGCACGCGTCAAATCATTGACCGCGTTGTAACGGGAAGTCAGCCCAATTAAGCTACTCTTGAGCTACAAAAAATCAGAGGGTTCACAGTGGCATCACTCACAGTACAAATCCGGGCGCTGACTCCAGCGTTAGTTGCATCAGCATTTGCGGCCACTTTTGCGGTGCAAGTACACGCGTTGCAAATCACCAGCCTCAGCCCCCAAGGCGAGGTGTCAGCCGTGCGGCAGGTAGTGGCCAAATTTGATGAAAGCGCGGTCAACTTCGGTGATTCGAAAGCACCAACGCCTTTGGCGTTGAGTTGCAGCGACGCGCAAGCCACCAAGGGCAATGGCCGCTGGATCAGTGACCGCGAGTGGGCGTTTGAATTTGAAAAGGACTTGCCACCCGGCGTGAGTTGCACTTTACAGGTGCGTTCCGGGCTCAAATCAGCCTCTGGCTCAATATATACGGGCGCGAGTAGCTATAAATTTAATAGTGGTGGACCTTTCGTTCAGGCGGTCAGGCCATCTCCCCGTGCGCAGATTGACGAAGAACAGTATTTTGTTTTGACTTTGAATGGTGCGGCAACGCTGGCCAGCGTGCAGCAAAACGTGTGGTGCGCCGCCGAAGGCTTGGGCGAGCGCATAGCGGTCAAATTAATTGACGGCACGGAGCGCGCTGCCTTGCTTAAATCTCAAGGGCTAGAAAAAGCCGCCGCGCTGGATCCCTTACGGCATGTGACGCTTGCCTGCAACCGCCGCTTGACGCCGTCTGCACGCGTGCAGTTGGTGTACGGCAAAGGCGTCAGCACGCCCAGCGGCATTATCAACAGCGTCGAAAAACGCTTTAATTTTCAGGTACGCGAACCGTTTGCAGCCAGCTTTACCTGCGAGCGCGAAAACGCCCAGTCGGCCTGCTTGCCAATACGGCCCATGAGCCTGAGCTTTAACGCGCCGGTGCCGCGCAAACTGGCTGAGGCCATTCGTTTAACCTCCAACAAAGAGTCACTTAAGCCGACGTTTGATGCAGACGGTGATGCCGCCGATGTGGTGAGCAACGTCACCTTTAAGCCTGTGTTTAGCGAAAGCACGTCATTCAAGCTAGAGCTGCCCAAGGGATTCAAAGACGCATCCAACCGCGACCTGCGCAACGCCGACAGCTTTCCTTTGACGGTGGCAACTGCTGCCATGCCGCCACTGGCCAAATTTTCAGCCGCGCCGTTTGGCGTTGTTGAGCGTTACGCCGAGCCGGGAAGCAAACCGGGTGATGCGGCCCTGCTGCCAGTGACGCTACGCAATGTAGAAGCCGCGCTGTTGGCCAAAACACTTAGCCCGGGGCAAGTCAGCACGTTGCAACCCAAATCTGACGCAGAAATCATTGCATGGTTTAAAAAAGTAAAGCGCTACGACAACTACGAAGTGCCGCGCAAATTGGCCGCTCAAGATGTCAAAGGCGCGTTGCCGAAAGTATTGGACAAGCGCGATAAAGACTCGGTTCAGTCGCGCATGGTGTCACTGCTTAACGGCCAGACGGGGGTGAAATCGCTCGATCTGCCACGCCCTGAAAAATCTGACAAACCAGAACTCAGGCCGTTTGAAGTGGTGGGCATTCCCCTGCAGGCCGGCTTTCATGTGGTCGAAATAGCGTCTGCCAAGCTGGGCGGCTCATTGCTTGATGAGCGTTATGGCAACTCGCGCACGATGTACGTTCGCACGTCAGCGCTGGTCACCAACCTCGGTGTGCACTTTAAGCTGGGGCGTGAAAACGCGATGGCTTGGGTCACAACGCTTGACAAAGGAACAGTGGTGGCCAACGCACAGGTGGCCGTGTCAAACTGCAACGGAAAAGAAGTCGCCAAGGCCACCACCAACGCGCAAGGCATCGCAAACTTCACCGGTTTGTCGCCCGAGCCAGATCGGTGTGCTGGCGAAAATGGTGACAGCGGTAACGCGTACTTTGTTAGCGCCCGCTCAGCAGACGATTTAGCCTTTACCTGGAGCGACTGGCACAAAGGCATTGAGCCGTGGCGCTTTAATGTGCCGACCAGCAGCGACGCGCGCCCTGATGAAAGCGCTCACACGATTTTTGACCGCACGCTGCTCAGAGCAGGCGAAACCGTGTCAATGAAACATATTTTGCGTTCGGAGACCAGCCAGGGTTTTGCACTGGCCGCCAGCCAACCTGTGCAACTGGTGGTGACACACGTCGGCAGCGGCCAGCAGTATGTTCAGCCGCTGGCCTGGCGCAAAACCGCAACCGGTGGGCAAAGTGCTGAAAGCACCTTTGCCATACCGCCCGCCGCAAAACTGGGTGTGTACGAGGTCCAGCTGAAAGGCCAAAACGAGGACAGAAACCGCAACTTTTCGAGTGGCAGCTTTCGGGTCGAAGAGTTCCGCCTGCCAGTGCTTGAAGGCCGGGTAACATCGGTTGAGAAAAAGGCATTGATTAACGCCAAGACTGTGCCTGCCGATGTGCAAATCAACTACGTAGCAGGCGGTGGCGCCGCGAATCTGCCTGTACGCGTGTCAGCGCTGGTGCGCAGCAAATCGCTCGGCTACAGCGACTACGACGAGTTCAGTTTTTCGCCACCGCGCGGAAAAAAAGGTGACGCCGAGGGCGGGGAAGAAGAAAACACGGCATCACAAGACCAGCGCGTGATTGCTGACAAACTGCCTTTGACACTTGACAAGAACGGCACCGGCAAAGTCACCATCGCTGATGTGCCGACAGCCAGGCAGCCGCAAGAGTTGCTGCTGGAAGCCACCTACGCCGACCCCAACGGTGAGGTGCAAACCATACGCAGTGTGAGCACGCTGTGGCCCGCAGGCGTGGTGGCGGGCATCAAGACTGAGGGCTGGGTGTCGAGCTCACAAAAAATCAAGTTTCAGGCGCTGGCGCTTGACTTGACGGGAAAAGCTGCTGCCGATGTATCGCTAGAAGTTAAGGCAGTAGCCCGCATCGTCACCACCAGTCGCAAGCGCATGGTCGGTGGTTTTTACACCTACGACAACAAAACTGAAACCAAGGATTTAGGTCAGGTGTGCAGCGGCAAAAGCGATGCACGCGGGCTGTTGCTGTGTGAAACCAAACTGGGCGAGGCGGGCGAGGTTGAACTGATCGTTACCGCCAAAGACAAAGAAGGCAACACCATTCAAGCGGCCAGCTCGGTGTACGTGACCAAACAAGGCGAGCTGTGGTTTGGCGGTGAAAACCACGACCGCATGGACGTGCTGCCCGAAAAGAAAAGTTACCAGCCGGGCGACATGGCCAAGTTTCAGGTGCGCATGCCTTTCAGGTTTGCAACGGCACTGGTGGCTGTAGAGCGTGAAGGCATTATTGACACGCAGGTGGTGCAGCTCAATGGGCAAGACCCGACCATCAGTTTAAAAATCAAAGAAGGCTGGGGGCCGAATGTGTACGTGAGTGTGTTGGCGCTGCGTGGCCGTTTGCGAGAAGTGCCTTGGTACAGCTTTTTTACCTGGGGTTTTAAAGCACCCAAAGAGTGGTGGACATCATTCTGGTACGAAGGCCGTGAGTACGTGGCACCGACTGCGCTGGTGGATTTGAGCAAACCCGCATTTCGTTTGGGCTTGGCTGAAATTCGGGTGGGCACCAAAGCGCATCAGCTCGACGTGAGCGTGAAAGCCGACAAAGAAAGCTACGCGGTGCGCACGCAGGCCAAGGTCACGATTCAAGTCAAGTTGCCCAACGGCCAGCCCGCCGCCAATGCTGAAGTGGCATTGGCCGCTGTTGACCAAGCACTGCTAGAGCTGATGCCCAACACTTCGTGGGGCTTGCTGGACGCGATGCTGCAACGCCGCGCCTGGGGCGTTGAAACATCGACCGCGCAGATGGAAATCATTGGCCGCAGGCACTACGGGCGCAAGGCCGTGGCGGCGGGCGGCGGTGGTGGGCGCAGCGGCACGCGCGAGCTGCTAGACACGCTGCTGCTTTGGAACCCGCGTGTGCAACTTGATGCGCAGGGCCAAGCAGTTGTCAATGTGCCGCTGAACGATGCGCTGACCACCTTCAAAATCGTCGCGGTGGCCGATGCGGCAACCGGCTTGTTTGGCACGGGGCAAACGTCGATCAAGGCCACGCAGGATTTACAAATCATCAGCGGCTTGCCGCCGCTCGTGCGTGAGGACGACCAGTACCGCGCGCAAATCACGTTGCGCAACACGACCAAGGCGGCGATGAAAGTAGAAGTTGCGCCGCGTGCAACGCTGCTTGAGCTCAAACCACAAACAATTGATATTCCTGCTGGCGAAGCGCGAGAAGTGGCGTGGATGGTGACCGCGCCTGCACAGCTGGCCTTCACGCGGCAAGAGGCGATCCTCTGGGAGATTGAAGCTAAGGACACGATAAGCGGTGCGCGCGATGGTTTGAAGGCTCGCCAACGCATCATCCCCGCTGTGCCATTAACTGTGCAGCAAGCCACGCTGGTGCAGGTCGATGGCTCGTTCAATCTTGACGTGAACCCGCCAGCTGATGCACTCCCAGGCCGTGGCGGTTTAAAGATGTCATTGCAACCCAAATTAGCCGAAGGCATGGACGGTGTGCGTGACTGGTTTGCCAACTACCCGTTTATTTGTCTGGAGCAGAAAACCAGCAAGTCCGTTGGCCTGCGTGATGGGAAGTTATGGCAAACGGTGGTCGGGCAAGTTCCCGGCTATCTTGACAGCGATGGCTTGGCCAACTACTTCCCGCCGCGTGATGGGGAAGCTGCGCGCGGCAGCGATGCGCTGACGGCCTACCTGCTGGCCGCCACGCACGAAGCCGCGAGCATCAGCCCGGCTTTTGCTTTGCCCGACGATGTTCGAGCGCCGATGGAGCGCGGCCTGATTGCGTTTGTTGAAGGCAAAATTCAGCGCGAGTTTTGGAGCCCCCGCAAAGACCTGGACGTGCGCAAACTTGCCGCGCTTGAAGCGCTGTCACGTTACGGCAAAGCACAAGGCCGCATGTTGGGCAGCATCACTATTGCACCCATTCAGTGGCCCACCAGCGCAGTGATTGACTGGCTGCAAATTTTGAAACGCGTGGCTGATGTGCCCAAGCGGGAAGAGCGCATTCTTGAAGCCAACCAGATTTTGAAATCACGCTTGTCGTACCAGGGCACCAAGCTGATTTTTAGCACCGAGAAAGACGACTACTGGTGGTGGCTGATGGTCAATGGCGACGTCAATACGGCGCGCCTGATGCTCGCAGTCATGGACGACCCCGCCTGGAAAGATGACATGGGCCGCCTGGCCAACGGCTTCATTGGTCGCCAGCAAAAAGGCGCTTGGCACACCACCACGGCCAACCTGTGGGGCGGCTTGGCGCTCGACAAGTTCTCAGCCAAGTTTGAAGCTACCCCTGTTGCGGGTGTGACAAAAGCCACGCTGGCTACAGCAACTGCGAATGTTGATTGGGCAAAAGTTGACCGGGTTAAAACCACGGATGCGGGCGGCGCACCCAACCAAACCACTATGTTCGGCGCACCCGCATCGCCGGGCAACCTGACCAATAACGGTATGTTTTTGCCTTGGACTAAATCAAGCACAGCGGGCAAAGAAACCTTGAGCGTGACGCACACTGGCGCTGGCAAACCGTGGCTGACGCTGCAATCACTCGCGGCAGTTCAGCTCAAAGAGCCGTTTAACGCGGGCTACCAGATCAAGAAAACCATCACGCCCATTGAGCAAGCAAATAAGGGTAGCTACACCCGTGGCGATGTGGTGCGCATCACGCTGGAGGTCAATTCATCAGCCGACATGACCTGGGTAGCGATTACCGACCCCATTCCCGGCGGCGCAACCATTTTGGGCAGTGGCTTGGGCCGCGATTCTGAAATTGCGACCAAAGGCGAGAAAAAATCGGGCTCCGGCTGGCCAGCCTTTGAAGAGCGCAGCTTCGAAGCCTTTCGCAGTTACTACGAGTACTTGCCCAAAGGCGTGGTGAAGATGGAATACACAGTGCGACTGAATAATGTCGGCAACTTCGCGCTGCCGCCGAGTCGGGTCGAGGCGATGTACGCGCCCGAGATGTTTGGCGAAGCGCCGAATGCGCGGGTGAAGGTGGAGGCGGTGAAGTGAACGAATCAAACACTAAGTGGCGAATCATGCGTTGGGTCAACCCAAAGAGCCGCTTTTTTTGGATGGTGACTCTGTCGTCATTGATGCTGTGGGTTTGGTCAACGCCCTGCCAAACCAACAACATCATCAACTACGCGGCGACAACATTCGTAACTGGCTTGGTTTTTCTTTGTTTCTGGGAGTCACATGTTCATGCCATCCACCGTGGGGGGAAGAATTCGTTTCCATTGTTTTTGCAGGTAACTCGACGCGCTTTGATTGCGCTGCTCGGGGTGGCAGGATCTTCTGCCGCGATCCTGTTTATTCTGGTACTGATTTCGCCCCACTACAGCTGCTACGGTGATAAAGCAAAAGTGACGGAAATAATTTTGATGTTGTCAAATCAGCGCGAGGAAATATCCCAGCGCATACAAGCTGCAAAGACCGTTGAAAAGTCAGGAACTGGCATCGCTATCAACAAGCAGGGGCGCATGGTTGATGCCATGGTTACTAAGTCGGGAATGATGGTCGCCATTTCTCAAGATCCTCCTGCGGTGGTAACTCTAACCCCCGAATTCATTGAACCCGTGAAAACCGGTGAGAACGGAGAGGTTAAGTGGACGTGCGTAGGGTATCCGCAAAAGGCCATGCCCATGTCATGCAGACCACCACTCCCATCCCCGTGACGATGTAAATTTTCGGATATGTGTAAAATCCTTACAAAAATCAATATTGAAAGGAATTTATGTCTAACGCCACCTTAACCTCCAAAGGCCAAACCACCATTCCCAAAGAAATTCGGGACAGTTTGGGCCTCAAACCCAAAGACCAGCTCAACTTCACCCAAATGCCGAACGGCACAGTCATCATGCGGGTAAAAAACAAGAGCATCCTCGACCTTGCCGACATCATCAAGTACAAAGGGCGGAAGATTCCGATTGAAAAAATGCGGTTTGGTGCTTAAGAAAGTCCTGAATGGTCGGCTTGGATACCAACGTCGTGCTTCGGTTGTTGCTTAGCGACGATCCCGCACAAAAGATGCGCGCTGCCAAATTTATCCAGCAGGTTAGAAGACTTGATGCAAGAGTCATCATCACACTGGCTGTGGTGTTAGAGATGGAATGGGTACTGCGCAGCAGCGCAAAAATGAACAAGGCTGAGGTATTGAGTGTTTTCGATCTGCTGCTTGAGTCCTACGACATTGAGATTGAAAACGAAAAAGTGCTGGAGCAAGCGCTGCACATTTATGCAAACGCCGCCGCCGACTTTGCCGAATGTTTGTTTCTTGCCCAGTACCAACGCATGGGGTGCGACAGCATGATGACCTTTGATGCCAAAGCAGCCCGCCTCGCGGGCGTTGAACTGGTTGCTAGCTAGATGTTCAAGAGCGCTTTAGTCGCTATTTTTTTGATAGCTGCTTGCACCTGTATTTGTTGGGCTACAGTCTCTTTTAATAGTGTAAAACAGGGTTTCAAGCCATCTGACACGGTGATTTTGACTGGAAAAGGTGGAGAGATTCAATGCTGGCGTGCTAACAGAATTGTCACTAAAATTTGCAATGAAAAATATATAAGATATTGATTTTAAATAAAGTTCAATGTAATATTAATTTTTCATAATTTACATTGAACAACCCCACGCCAGACTTCCTGAAACTCACTGAAAACCAGTCGCGCCAGTACATTGATGCGCAGGCGCTGATGCGGGCTCAGGGCGAGGCATTGGATGATGCAGCGCAGGTGCGCGGCTCGATGATCTGGCGTGAGCTGCGGGGAGTGCGATACCTGATTCGCACCAGTGCTGCCAGTGCGCAAAAAACCATTGGCCCTGACAGCGAAGACATGCGCGCCATTTACGACCGCTTTATGGAGCGCAAGCAATCCAGCGTCGCGAGGGTTAAATCGCTGACAGCAAGGCTTGAAGAGCAACGCAAATTGAATCGCTTGTATGGCGTGGGTCGTGCCCCGAACCTGATCATCAAGGTGCTGAACGCATTGCAAAAAGCCGGCATAGCCAGCCAATTCTTGACTGTCGGCACCAACGCCATTTACGCTTACGAAAGCGCTTGCGGCGTGCGAGTCGGCACTGAAGCAATGGCCACGCGCGATATGGATTTGTTGTTTGACACCCACCAGCGCGCGGCGTTTGTCAGCACCCTGCGCCGCCTCGACACCTCCCTGCTGGCCGTGTTGCGCAAGGCTGACCCGAGCTTTCGCGTATTGCGCAACCAGTTGCAGACTGCTGTCAACGACGATGGCTATGAAGTTGACATCATCCGCCGCACCGCCAAAGACGGCGACCCGCACCCGCTGCGCATGAGCCCAAGCGAAGACGACCTATGGGTCGTGCAGGTCAGCAGCGGCGAAAAAATGGTGGCGGGTCGCAAATTCCAGCAATTGGTCGTTGCAGCGTCTGGCCAGATGGCGATGATGCAAACGCTGCATCCGCTAGATTTCGTACGCATCAAGACGCAGCTGGCATCTAGCCTGCAGCGCGACCCCCTCAAACGCCCGAAAGACAAGCTGCAGGCTGAGGTCGTACAGAGCTTGTGGGACAGCTATTTGCAGCATCTCGAGGCGGCCTGATATGCGAGCACTACAGGCTGTACGTCAGTTTTTAATAGCTCTATTTTTAATAGCTGCTTGCGCCCGTATTTGTTGGGCTGCAGCCTCTTTTGACACTGTAAAACAGGGTTTCAAGCCGTCTGACACGCTGGTTTTGGCAAGGGACGGTGAAGTCATTCAACGCCTGCGCACTGACAACACGGTGCGGCGCGGGCAGTGGGTGGCTTTGGCT
>JANOWB010000234.1:0-4396 GCA_031417695.1 Polaromonas sp. | reverse complement strand
ATCATTTTTCATCATAAAAAAGCCCGCTAACCCAATAAATACGGGCGCGGGCAGCTACTAAAAAAGTAGCATATATCAGTCGCTTACTTTACCGCCCGAATCGCGTCCAGGTTGGCTTTGCCAAATTGCTTTTCAAAATCGGCGTTGACCGGCGCCAGCATGGCTACAAACTTCGACTTGTCGACGTTGTCAATCACCGTCATTCCTTTTGCGCGCAGCTCAGTGACGCCCGTGGCGTCGTCGGCGTCAACCCGCGCGCGGTTGGCTTTGGTGCCTTCTTTGGCTGAATCGATGAAGGCTTGCTTGTCTGCTGCGGTCAGTTTGTCAAATGACGCTTTGTTCATGACAAAAATGGCCGGTGAGTAAACGTGACCGGTCAGGCTCAGGTGTTTTTGTACTTGGTCAAACTTGGCCGACATGATGACCGACAGCGGGTTTTCTTGCCCGTCAACCGTGCCTTGTTGCAGCGCGGTAAATACCTCCGGGAAGGCCATTGGCGTGGTGACGATACCCAAGCCTTTATACGCAGCAATGTGAACCGGGTTCTCCATGGTGCGCATTTTCAGGCCCTTCAAATCCTCGGGGGCTTTGACATCACGCTTGCTGTTGGTCATGTGGCGAAAACCGTTTTCAGCCCAGGCCAATGCCTTGAACCCTTTGGCGTCGAACTTGGTCAGCATGTCCTGGCCAATGGGGCCATCAAGTACGGCTCTGGCGTGCGGCTTGTCGCGAAACAAAAACGGCACGTCCAAAATTTTGGTCTCAGGCACAAAGTTGGGGATGGGGCCGGTCGACGAAAACGCGAGTTCTTGTGTGCCGAGCTGCACTGCCTCAATCGACTCACGTTCGCCGCCCAAAGCGCCAGCGTAAAAGGTTTGCACCTTATAGCGGCCAGCGGTGCGCTTTTCAACTTCTTTCGCGAAGGTGTCAATGGCGATGCCCTGGTGAGAATTTTGCGCCACCGATATGCTGATGCGCATGGTGGTTTGTGCAGACGCTGCGGCCGCAAAGCCCAACGCGAAGGTAATGCCGATAAGTAGTTTGTTCAATTTCATGGTTGTCTCCGTTAGGGTCGGTGAGTATTTAGTGACAGCAAGGCGAAGTGATTGGCCAATTTGGCAAATGCAAAAACGCTGACCATTGTCATTATTGCGCCGTTAGCCGCGCCTAAGGGCGGGGGTTTTCTCTTAATACGGTGCCCAGTTACCACCTGTTAACCTGGCGCAGGCCGCGCATAACGGACAAGAGGTAAATTTATGCCGTACTACTTATTGGCAGGCTAGCGAGACCGCAATTTAAACAAGCGGTCTTGCGCTGCTGACAAGTGTTCGCGCAGGGTGTACCACCGCTCAGAAAAGTCGTCTGGCAGTTCCATAGCCACTACGCGCTGTTCAATGCTGTCCAGGCGCTCAATCAACAATCGCAGCCCCATTGGGTTGGTGGCCGCTACTCCCTCCATTTCACTTTCCAGGAACTTCAAATCGCCGTAGAAGTGATTGAGCGTGGCGCTGACTCGCCAGTTAAACAATCGCGGAATGCGGGTTACCACAAAAACGGCCAGCGCAAGAATGGGCAGCACCGCGTACAGCAGCAGTTCTGCCCGCTGCGCCACCCCGTACGGGAGGAGGGTCTCCATCCACGGGCGTCGGCCCAAACTGTACGATTTGGCCACCGGGGAAAGTTCAAAGTCGCTGCTGCCAAAGCGCGGGAACTGACCATGACGCTGCAAAAACGCCGGCTGCTCATGAATATCAATCGCGGCATCAATCACGCTGCGCTGCAGGGCTGGGTGCATGCTGGGCTTTATCAAGAGATGCGTCTGCAGGCCGACCATGGTCAGGTCTTTGGGTGGCAGGTTGCTGCCCAATTCCAGCGCACCTTCTGGTAGCAGCAGGGGTTGCAGCACGCTGCCCTTTGCGGTAAGCGCGCCTGCTTGCTCAATACCCAATATTTGCACGCCACCTTGCCGCGTTAAGGTTTGCACAAGTTGGGCGTCGTCTGCTGCTATGGCAAACACCACGTCTACTTTGCCATCGATCAACGCTTCAGCTGCCGCTGCGCCTGTTTCGGGCCTGAAAATCACGTCTGCAGCCGCTACGCCTGAATGCGCCAAGATAAGTTTCGCCGCCATAAACGATGGCGAGTCGGGGGCGCCGGCTGCCAGCCGCATACCTTTGACCTGTGCAATATTGGTGGGGCCGTTGAGTGTCGAAAAAACCCAGATCGGCTCGTTGTCAATAACGGCTAAGGCCTGAAGAGGTAAATTTGAGCTGGCAAAGACGCCGTGGCCAAACCCGATACTAGCCGCATCGTTTTTGTCTAGCAAGCGCTCAAGTTGTTTGTTTTCTGCGCCTGAGTAGACGATTTCAACGCTTACCGCAGATTTTTCAAGCTCTTGTGCGTAGCGCTGGGCCAAGCGAGCAAAGTCGCCTTGCGGCGAGCCCGCTGCAATCACCACTTTTTGTGGAGGCAACACAAACCACACGGTGGCCGACCACCACAACGCCATGGCTGCGCAAAAAACAACGGGCAGATAAAAAAGCCACCAGCGGCGTTTGTAGAGCAGAAAAAGCTTCATCGGCCGCGCACCTTGTAAAGCCGTTGGCGCACAAATTCAACGTGCTGGCGCAATACAAAACACCGCGGCATCAATTCTTTGGGGCATCGAAAATTCAGCAGGTCGCTGTCAATCGTGTTCAGACGGCCTAAAAACCGGGCCAGGTCCATGCCGGGTACTTGCGCTTGCAGCAAATCGTTTTCGATAAATTTCAATTCGCCATACCAGCGGGCGAGGCGACTTTCAAGCGTCCAGCGAAGCAGTGCCGGCAAAAAACGCAGAAGCCAACCCGTAAGCAGCGCAATAGGCAGCACGATCAGCAGCAGTCTTTCTGCGACTTGAGCCCACCAAAATGGAAATGTGCGCTCCAAAAAAGGCAAGCCGTCGGCGAGCATGGAGCGCGCCTCTGGCGCAGACGGAAAATCAATGCGCCTGAGTGACGGGAAGTCGCCCGCCTTGTAAAACAGACCGCCGCCGGTGTGTACCTCAGCACTCACAGCCAATGCCATTCGCTTGAGGGCAGGGTGCAAGTCCTCTCTTGCCACCAGGCTGGCGGTAGCGGTGAGCAGCGTGGTGTCGCGCGGCGGCAGCCCGTTGCCCAAAGCGCCTTGCGCCAGCAGGCGCGGCTCAAGGTACGGGTTTCGTTCTGCTATGGCGGCAGATTTACCCAAACTTGCCAACTGCGCTTTAGGCATTGCCAGAAAGCGCGTGAGCGTGCCCGATTCAGGCGGCGCCACAAAAAAAACCGCATCAACCAAACCTTCGTCAAGCGCCGCCACGGCGTCAGGGCCCGCCTGACTGGACAGTGTCACGCTTTTTAAATCAATTCGCGCCTGTTCAAACAGTTTGAGTCCAACCCTTCGGCTGCCGCCACGAGGCGGGCCTACTGCGATGCGCAAGCCCTTGAGTTGCGAAAGCGATGTGATGGTGCGATCACGTGTAAAAAGCCATACGCCTTCAATACTGATATTGGCCAGCGTTTCAACCCGACTGCGCTCGCGCCGCTCGCCTGACGTGCCCAGATACCCGAAACCGCCCTGCATGAGAGCCAAGTCGCTAGGGTTTTGGCTGGCGCCCAGGCGCTCCAGGTTTTGCTGCGAGCCTTCAGATGTTTGTACGTCTAAAAAGATACCGCGAGCAGCAAACTTTTTCGCGTACTCAAGGCCCAGTTCGTGGTACGCGCCGGGCGCGCCAGCGGTGGTGATGCTGAGTTGACTGGGCGGCATGGGCCACACAACGGCCCACAAAAAAATAATCAAAAGCAGCGCGCACGCCAGCACCGGCAAACGAATCAAAAGCCATGCGTGTTGATAAATGCGTGCGACAAACACAGGTTGAACCGGGTAGTGAGCCGGGTAGTGAACGTGCCCGTTTATAGCCTATGACTACACCTTGTAACAGGCAAAGCCCCACAGTTTGCCAGTGCTTTTGTTTTCCCCGAGCGGCTTACATGCCGCTGTAATTGGGCCCGCCGCCACCCTCCGGCGTGACCCAAACGATGTTTTGCGTAGGGTCTTTGATGTCGCAGGTTTTGCAGTGCACGCAGTTTTGCGCGTTGATTTGCAGGCGATCGGTTTGGTCTGGGTTTTTAACGTACTCGTACACGCCGGCTGGGCAGTAGCGGGCCTCTGGCCCCGCATAGGTGGCAAGGTTGATATTGACCGGAACGCTGGCATCGCGCAATGTCAAGTGCGCGGGTTGATTTTCTTCATGGTTGGTGTTGCTGACGAACACGCTGGAGAGTTTGTCGAATGTCAACTTGCCATCTGGCTTGGGGTAAATGATTTGCGGGCAATCTTTGGCAGGCTTGAGTTTGGCGTGGTCAGGCACAGTGGAATG
>JANOWB010000233.1:0-5329 GCA_031417695.1 Polaromonas sp. | reverse complement strand
TAACTGTGCATCAATTCGAGCTCCAGTTTGCCAGCGGCTTTGAGCCCGGCAAGAGTAGAAACCAGCATGGGGAAAAACGTCATCAGCACCACCACTGCGGCTTTGCTGGGCCATTCAAAGCCAAACCACATCACGGCAATCGGCGCTACGCCGACCAGCGGAATCGCGCTGGTCAATGAGGCAATCGGCAGCAAGCCGCGCTGCAAAAAGGGCATGCGGTCGATGGCGACTGCTACGGCAAAACCCAGGCCGCAGCCCAAAGCCCAACCAATCAGCACAGACTTGACAACGGTTTGCACAAAGTCGCCCCACAGCTTGGGCGCGTTGTCTGCAAGCGACTGGGCAATGAGCGATGGCGGCGGCAAAATTACGCGCGGTACGCCAAACGCAACCACAAGCACCTGCCAAAAGTAAACCAGCCAAAGGCCAAACAGTGCAGCAGTTAGCAGGCCAACAAAACGTTCGCCGTACAAGTGCCCATCAAATGCAGCAACACGCTGCACGCTGTAAACGGCTGCCGCGGCCAGCGCCACGCAAGATGGCCAAAACATTGCACCGACTTTGGCCTCAAGGTCATCCACAGCAGGCAAAAATTGCAGCAATGCAAAGGCCGCTATAGCGCAGGCAAGCAAGATGAAAGCAGTCTTTTTCATAACCCGCCCCGCGACCGCAACACCGTGCGTTCAACCAACGCCACAACGGCTGTAAGTACCAAACCCAGCAACGCCGACATCACCAGCGCAGACCAGATTTGTACCGTGTTGCCATAGTACGACCCCGTCAGCAACCTGGCGCCCAACCCGGCTTCAGCACCTGTCGGCAGCTCGGCCACCATGGCGCCGACCAGGCCAGCCGCCACGCCCACCCGCAGCGCAGGAAACAAAAACGGCAGGGCAGCAGGCAGCCGCAAAAACCACAGTGCTTGCCAGCGGCTGGCGGCGTAGGTGTGCATCATTTCGGTTTCAATGACCTGGGGCGAACGCAAGCCCTGCACCATCGCCACCGTGACCGGGAAAAAGCATAGATACATGGCAATCGTGGCCTTGGGCGCAATGCCTGAAAAGCCCAGGCTGCCCAAAATAATCAGCACAATCGGCGCAATGGCCAGCACCGGCACGGTTTGCGACGCAACAATCCACGGCAGCAAAGCTCGGTCTAGCGTGCGTGAATGAACAATCAGCACCGATAACACCAAGCCCAGCGCCGTGCCCATGACAAAACCGGCCAATGTCGACTGCGCGGTGATGTACGCATGAAACAGCAAATTACGCGGCGACGACACAGGCCAGTCAAGCAAACTCGACCACAAATCAAGCGCAACTTGGTGCGGTGCGGGCAGCAGCGGCCGCTCCATTTGCATGGTGGCTTTGAACAGATCAAACGCCGTCCACCTGCCCGCTGGCTCAAAATTATTCATCACCCGCTCAATCGCGCCGGGTGCGTTCATGCCCCAAGCACCCGCGTACCAAGCCAACAGCACAAAGCCCAACACCGCCGCAATCGGCAGGCCGTTGAAAACTAATCGCTGCGGCAGCGTTGAGCGCAGCGCGGCTTCAGCCATGGTGCCCATCCGCCAAAGCCTCGCGTACCGCATGCGCCAGCGCAACGAACTCTGGCGTGTCTTTCAAGCCCTGATGGCGCTCATCGGGCAACGTAGATTCGATCACCTTCACAATGCGCCCTGGGCGCGGTGACATCACCACGATGCGGGTCGACAAATACACCGCCTCTGCAATCGAGTGGGTCACAAACACCACTGTGCGGCGCTCTTTTTGCCACAACTGCTGGAGCTGCTCGTTCAATCGATCACGGGTGATTTCGTCTAATGCACCAAAGGGCTCGTCCATCATCAGAATGCGCGGCTCAAACGACAGCGCCCGCGCAATCGACACCCGCTGCTGCATACCGCCCGACAGTTGCCACGGGTACTTTTTTTCAAAACCCGTCAATCCAACTCTAGTCAAATATTCAGTGGCAATGCGATTGGCTTCGTCTTTGCCCTTGCCCTGAATTTGCAGCGGCAACGTGACGTTGGCCAGTACATTGCGCCACGGGAACAGCGCAGGCGCTTGAAACACGTAGCCGTAGGCACGGTTTAACCGGGCTTGAGCGGGGCTGACACCATTGACCAAAACGCTACCGCTACTGATTTTTTCAAGATCCGCAATCACCCGCACCAGCGTGGTTTTGCCGCAGCCTGACGGGCCAATCAGCGACACAAACTCGCCTTCTTTGATGGTCAGGTCAATGTTGCTGAGGGCGTGTACGGGCGAGTCCGCCGTTTGGTATACCACGCTGGCGTTGCTGACCTCGATGGCAATACCGCCAGCCACCTTGGCAAGTGATGAAGCGCGGCCAACTGGGGACGAGTCAAATTCTGGTTTTGTCATGAAAACACATTAATCAGATCAAATGGGCGGTGCGGTTTGGCCACGCCAAACGCTTGGTGAGATTAAACCCCAGACTTAACCAATTGGTCAGGTTTTACATGCGAATTTCGTGCCAGTGTTTACCCGGACAGCCCGGTAAAACCACTCAAAAAGCTTTCTACTTAATACATTTTTGACGTTTTAATCAATAAATTCGGGCGCGAGCAGCTCTTTATTCAATAGCATTATTTATCGGGAAATGCGTGGTGCAGGCCATCGCTTTCTGCTCTGGGAGCGATGAACCTACTGCGTATTACCCATTGGCGTACTTCGTGCTTTATGGTATTTTTCGGTCTCATTCATTAATTTTTTAACTGGAAATGTAATGCCAAAGTCAATTATTTCGCGGGCCGCCAGTCAGCACCTGCGCACCCTGCTCGCCACTTCATTGATCGCCACGCCGCTGTTAGCTGGCAACGCTTTCGCGCAAGAAAAAACCCTGCGCATCGCCATGACGGCGGCGGACATTCCCCGCACGCTTGGCCAACCTGATCAGGGCTTTGAGGGCAACCGGTTTACCGGCATACCGATGTATGACTCGCTCACGCAGTGGGACTTGTCCAAATCAGATGCGGCCAGTGTGTTGATTCCGGCGCTGGCGACCAGCTGGACAGTCGATGCCAAAGACAAAACCAAGTGGGTCTTCAAACTCCGCCCGGGTGTGAAGTTTCATGATGGCTCAGATTTGAATGCCGACTCTGTCGTGTGGAACGTGCGCAAGGTGCTTGACAAAGACGCATCGCATTTTGACGCGAGCCAAGTCGGCGTAACCGCATCGCGCATGCCCACGCTGCGCAGCGCCACAAAAATTGACAACCTGACGGTGGAGCTGACGACCAGCGAGCCCGATGCGTTCTTGCCGATCAACCTGACCAATCTGTTCATGGCGTCGCCTGCCCATTGGCAGAAAAAGTTTGATGCTGCAACGGGCGCAACTGCTGCCGACAAGTCCAAAGCTGCGTGGACAGCTTTTGCGGCCGATGCATCGGGCAGTGGCCCTTTCAAAATGACGCGTTTTGTGCCGCGTGAGCGCCTGGAAATGGCCGCTAACAAAACCTACTGGGACCCAAAACGTACGCCCAAAATCGACAAGGTAGTGATGCTGCCGATGCCTGAAGCCAATGCCCGCACCGCTGCGCTGTTGTCAGGCCAGGTTGACTGGATTGAAGCACCGTCACCCGACGCGATGGCCGCCATTCAAGGCCGGGGCAACAAGATGTACTTCAACCAGCAGCCGCATGTGTGGCCGTGGCAGTTGTCGTTTGCTGAAGGCTCGCCTTGGCTGGACAAGCGGGTGCGCCAAGCCGCCAACCTGTGCGTTGACCGCGCCGGCATGTTGAAACTACTGGGCGGCATGATGGGTGTGCCCAAAGGCACTGTCACCCCCGGCCACCCGTGGTGGGGCAACCCAAAGTTTGACATTCGCTACGACCCGGAAGCCGCTAAAAAACTGATGGCAGAAGCGGGCCACAGCGTGGCCAAACCGCTCAAAGTCAAGGTGCAAATTTCTGCTTCCGGCTCTGGCCAAATGCAGCCGTTGCCGATGAATGAATTTGTGCAGCAGTCACTTAAAGGTTGTGGCTTTGATGTGCAGTTTGACGTGATTGAGTGGAACACGCTGTTTACCAACTGGCGCAAAGGTGTGAAAGACCCATCTGCCAACGGCGCGAATGCAATTAACGTCAGCTACGCGGCAATGGACCCATTTTTTGCGATGGTGCGCTTCACCAGTACCAAAACTTTCCCGCCGGTGTCAAACAACTGGGGTTACTACGGCAACCCTGAAATGGACAAACTGATTGCCGACGCACGCGGCGCGTTTGACGACAAAGCCCGCGACGCGGCACTGGCCAAATTGCACGCCCGCATTGTTGAAGAAGCACCGTTTGTGTGGATTGCGCACGACGTCGGCCCACGTGCCATGAGCCCGAAGGTTAAGAACGTCGTTCAGCCACGTAGCTGGTTTATTGACATAGCCACCATGACGATGGACTAAGCATCTTTCAGGTTTGCTCTCCTACCTGATCCGCCGCATCACCTACGCCCTGCCCATCATGCTGGGCGTGGCGCTGGTGTGCTTTGGGCTGGTGCATTTGGCACCGGGTGATCCGCTGGTGTCTATCTTGCCGCCCGATGCATCGCAAGAGCTCGCGGCCCAAATGCGCGAACTGTACGGCTTTAACCGCAGCTACCCCGAGCAGTTCGCTGGCTGGGTGTGGCGCGCGCTGCAGGGCGACCTGGGCACATCGATTGCCAGCGGCCGGCCAGTGGCCACTGAAGTGATTCGCGCGGTGGGCAACACGCTACGGCTGGCCGCGGTGGCCACGCTGATTGGTTTTGTGCTCGGTTGCCTTTTCGGTTTTGTGGCCGGTTACTTTCGCAACTCGTGGATTGACCGTGCGGCGTCGGTGCTGTCAGTGCTGGGCGTCAGCGTGCCGCACTACTGGCTGGGCATGGTGATTGTGATTGTGTTCGCCGCCATTTTGAACTGGCTGCCCGCCACCGGTATGGGCAGCGGCGACGTGTGGGCGTGGGACTGGGAGCACCTGAAATACATGGTGCTGCCCGCGCTCACCATGTCAGTCATTCCCACCGGCATCATTGCGCGCACGGTGCGGGCGCTGGTGTCTGACCTGCTCGACCAGGAATTTATTGTCGGCCTGCGCTCCAAAGGTTTGACGCAGTTTGGCATCTTCAAACACGTGGTGAAAAACGCCGCACCCACGGCGTTGGCGGTGATGGGTTTGCAGCTCGGCTATTTGCTGGGCGGCTCGATTTTGATTGAGACGGTTTTCTCCTGGCCGGGCACCGGGTTCTTGCTCAACTCCGCTATTTTTCAGCGTGACTTGCCTTTGCTGCAAGGCACTATTTTGGTGCTGGCCATGTTTTTTGTGGTGCTT
>JANOWB010000232.1:0-12612 GCA_031417695.1 Polaromonas sp. | reverse complement strand
TCGCGAATGGTCTCAATTCGCCACAAAGCGTCTTTAGGCGGTGTATCTGCCAAGCCCAACAACGCCATGCAGCTTGATTTAAGCTTTGGCACAAACGTGGGCATATTAAAAGTAGAAAGTAACGAACGCATAATATTAATTGTTGACGCTAGTTGCAAAATGGCAGCTTCACAAAATGTAGCGTACGCTTGCTTCACGCTTATGACAAGTGTGTAAACGTTATTTTGTTCACACTTAACAACATATGAATCAACCACTTAGTAACCGAACGTGAAGTAACTTCTAACACTTTATTATCTGTTTAGCCACTCATTTAACCTGCCCATCATCTATGTCGACGTCCACCAAAACCTACCCTTCTCACTACATTAACGGCCAATGGGTTACCGCCCAGTCGACTGATACGCTGCCGGTTCATGACTCCAGCACTGAAGAATTAATGGCGACGGTACCGGCTGGAACAGCCGACGAAGCCGCTGCGGCGGTATTGGCAGCCCGCGCTGCCTTCGACGGCTGGTCGGCGCTGCCGGTAGAAACCCGGGCCGCCTTTTTAGACAAGGTTGCCGCAGGCGTTAAAGCCCGCAGCGACGAAATGGCCCTAGCCATTGCGCGCGAAGTCGGTATGCCGCTAAAAATGTCTAAAGCCATTCAAGTCGGCGGGCCGGCTTGGCACTGGGGCAACTTTGCCAAAGTAGCACGCAGCTTTGAGTGGGAGAAAAAAGTCGGCAATTCAGTGGTGGCGCGCGAGCCGATTGGCGTGGTCGGCTGCATCACGCCGTGGAATTTTCCGCTCAGCCAAATCACGTTGAAGATTGCTCCGGCCATGGTTGCGGGTTGCACCGTGGTGCTAAAGCCCAGCGAAATTGCACCGGTTAACGCCATGATTTTGGCCGAAATCATTCATGAAGCCGGTTTGCCGCCGGGGGTGTTTAATTTGGTTAACGGCGCAGGTCCGGTGGTGGGTGAAGTGCTGGCCACACATCCCGACATTGATATGGTCAGTTTCACGGGCTCAACCCGTGCGGGCAAACGTGTGGGCGAGCTGGCCAGCCAAAGTGTTAAACGAGTGGCGCTAGAGCTGGGCGGCAAGTCGGCCAGCGTGATTTTGGACGACGCGAATTTTGATGCCGCAGTTAAAGGCACAGTGGCTGCTTGCATGCTCAACAGTGGGCAAACCTGCTCGGCCCACACCCGCATGCTGGTGCCCGCTGCGCGTTACGAAGAAGTCAAAGCGCTGGCGCAGGCGGCAGTGGCCAAGCTCACTATTGGCCCCAGCCTGGACGACGCTAGCCGCTTGGGCCCACTGGTCAGCAGCGCCCAGCGCGACCGCGTCATCAGCTTTATTAAAACCGGCATTGCTGAGGGTGCTGACGTGATTGCCGGCGGCGCTGAAGCCCCGGCAATAGCTACCGGCTACTTTGTGCAGCCAACCGTGTTGGGCATCAAGTCAACAGACACACTCGCCCAAGAAGAAATTTTTGGCCCCGTGCTGGTGGTGATTTGCTATGCCGATGAAGAAGACGCGATCGCAATAGCCAACAGCACCATTTACGGTTTGGGCGGGGCGGTGTGGGGTGCAACGGACGAAAGCGCCATGAAAGTGGCGCGCCGCATGCGCACCGGCCAGGTCGATATTAACGGCGGGCCGTTTAACGCCCAAGCGCCGTTTGGTGGTTACAAGCAGTCGGGCAACGGGCGCGAAAACGGGCTTTATGGCTTTGAAGAATTTTTAGAATTCAAGTCTATGCAGCTCAAACCCGCAGCTGCTGCGGCCTAAAGAAGCAGCAGCTGTCACAGCACTCCGCAAGTGACCTGAAAAGTCAAACTCGAATTGGCCGGGAAGTTGTTCAGCAAAATTCCTGTGCCTTGCAGCAGCCCCAACGTCACGTCGGTGGATATTGGGCAAACTGCCGACCCGCTGGCTGCCGTGCAGGCCACTGCTGTGCAAGTCAGGCCAGTGGCCACCGGGTCTTTAAGCGTCGTGTTGTTGGCGCTCGACGGCCCGCCGTTGGTTGCCACGATGTTGTAAACCACGGTTTGGCCTGCCACCAGCGTGCTAACGCCGTTGGTTTTGGTAATGCTCAAATTGGCACAGGGCGACACTGCGTTACTGGCTGCGGCTACGTTCGGCTTGAAAACGTAGCCCGCATTGCCCGCTACGCTGGTGCCTTCAGTCAGCGTGCTGCCCGCTGGGCTGGTGGCAGTGCTTGCCACAGTACTAGTGTTGGTGACTGTGCTGCTGCAGTAAGTGGTGGTGGCAATCACTGCAGTAATGGCGTAAGTCAGTGTTGAGCTGACCGGCAGTGCTGCAGTTTGCAAAATAGCGCCGCTACCGCTTGCAGCCGGGCAGGTGGTGCCCGCTGCAGTGCAAGTCCAGGTACTGAAGGTAATGCCTGCGGGCGCCGGGTCGCTGATGGTGACCGTGTTGGCGTTGTGGGCCGTTAGCGGCGCTATCGTCAGCACCAAAGGCGTCACGTTCGCAAATGTCACGGTGTAAGTTACTGTGCTGCCGATGGGTTGGGCTACCGCTGGGCTGCTGACTTTGGTGGTTTGCAGATCAATGTCGTTGTCGACCACAGTGTGGGTGTAAACCGGGTTCACCACGCCGCCGCAGGTGTTGACGTTGGCGTTTACAAAAGGGCTGCCGGGCGCGTTGGTGGGCATGGTCAGCACGACGGTTTTGTTGTCTTCAACGATGGCGTTGTCAATGACCCTGATTGGCAAGTCAAACACGTTATTGGCACTGGCGTCGCTGTAGTTGCCGGGCGGCACCGTCACGCTCAAGGCGGTGGCTGAACCCGTTACGCTGGCCAGCGTGGTGGTGCCCGCGTAGTCGAATTTGCTGGCAAACACTGCTGAGCCCGACACAGTCAAGCTCAATACCAAGCCACCTGCAGGTACGGTGCCCACAATTTTGATGCGCGGCGGGGCGTGTGCATTGCCCTCAACTGCGCTGCCCGCGCTGCCGATAAATTCGACGTAGGGTTTCAGGGCGATGTTGATGTCGTCCAGCAGGTTGCCGGAACCCACTCCACCAGCGGCTGAAATTGCCGAAAACCCCAGCGGTTGCACGCCCGATGCGCCGGTGTAGACATAGTTGCCTGAATAGCGCGTCCAGCCGTTTGCAATACCTGCTGCAGTGCTGCCAGTGGCGCCACCCCCCGCGTTGATAACGCCGGTACCCGTCGTGTTGGTAGTGACATCCAGTACAACCGTGTTGGCCGAGCCGATTTGAAACTGTGCCTGGTCAGCACCAGCGCGGCCGCGGTGTGCGAAGTTAAACGCAAAGGTCTCGCCGCTGTTCATGCAAATGTTCTGGAACAACTTCGACAAGGTGTAGGCGTTGAGTTCGGCCAGCACGATGCCGTTGGCGGGTGTCACGCCAAGGAAATTGTTAGCCCACAACTCAATTGGCGTGCAGGTGTAAGCGGGCGTGTACGCTTGTCCGCCCGTCGGGCAACCATTGGTCACGATGGGGTGCGTGGTTTCCCAACCGGGTATTTCGCCCGCGTCCACCACAATCCAGTTGTTAACAGTGAAAAATATGTTCAAACCAGCCGCACGTGCCCCTGTGAAGGGTTGTTCAAAGCTGGGATTGACGATGGAACGCTGAATTTGCGCATGCGCAGCAACGCCGAATAGCAGCACCGCCAATGCGACTATCAGCCGCGCAAGGCTGCGCACTGTTAATCTAAATCCTAAAAAGCGGGCCAATATAGAGCATTTCAAGCTGCCGATTGTAGGTGACAGCTGCCGTGCTGAACCCGTTGCCATAAGCCGGGTTTGCAGCGCTACCAAGGCGACAATCAGCAGCAGTTGCTGAACGTAAAGTTAAAGTGTGCAGTTGCGCGTCATCATCGGTTTGCGTCATTTTTGGAGTTTGCCATGTCACGAATTTTCAGCTTCGGGCGCTCGCCCTGGGTGCGCAGATTGTTCTACGCTTTCGCGGCCTTGCTGCTTGTGTTGGCTGCAGCCTTAGCCATTTACGTCTACCGGACGTTTCCGGCACTCAGCGGTGAACTGAAGGCTGCCGGCTTGAGCGCACCGGTAACGGTCGCCCGAGACGCAGCCGACGTGACCCACATCAAGGCGCAAACCCAGCGCGATGCCTGGTTTGCCGTTGGCTACGTGCACGCACAAGAGCGCGGCTGGCAGCTTGAATTTAATCGCCGCGTGATGCACGGCGAGCTGTCTGAAGCCTTCGGGGCGGCTACGCTTGAAACCGACAAACTGCTGCGCGCACTGGGCATAATGCAAGCCGCCGAGCGCCAATGGCAGGGTTTGTCAGCCGAGGGGCGTGACGCCTTGCAGGCGTACAGCGACGGTATTAATTCGTTTTACGCCACCTCAGCGCAAGCGCTGCCGCCCGAGTTTCATATTCTGGGTATCAAGCCCGGTGGGGAACGTAACGGCAAACGGGGCAACCCGTGGACGCCGCAAGACAGCATGGGCTGGTCGCTAATGATGGCGCTGGATTTAGGCGGCAATTGGGGCGCTGAATTCGCCCGTTTGTCGGCCCTAAAAACCTTGAACACCGCCCAGCTGTGGCAACTGTTCACGCCGTACCCCGGCGAGGCGCCCGCATCTAAAGTTGACTTCGCCAAGCTGTACGCTGAGCTGGGCGTGTACAAAACCACCGTGCCAACTACTATTAAAACAGGAGCTGCTCGCGCCCGTATTAATTGGGCTACAGGCCTAAATGATGCCGATTTAAGGGCTAATTTGGCTCAAAACCTCACTCACAACATCACCCACAACATCACAGATTGGAGTAGCAGCGTGGGCACGGTTGACGGCAAGGGTTCCAACAACTGGGTGGTGGCAGGCAACCGCACGGCAAGCGGCAAGCCGCTGCTGGCCAATGACCCGCACCTGGGCCTATCAGCACCAGCTATTTGGTATTTTGCACACGTTGAAGCCCCCGAAAGCAAAGCGGCGGACGGGCGCATTTTGCCGGCGGTGAATGCCATCGGCGCTACGCTGCCTGGTCTGCCATTTGTGGTGTTGGGCCGCACTGCGCAAGTTGCTTGGGGCGTAACTAACACCGGGCCAGACGTACAAGATTTGTACCTGGAGCAAATCAACCCCGCCAACCCGCAGCAGTACCGCGTGCCCAGCGCAGACGCGGAGCTGGTGTGGGCCGACTTTAAAACCCGCACAGAAATTATCAAAGTCAAAGGCCAGCCGGACGTGACGGTAACCCTGCGCGAAAGCCGCCACGGCCCCGTGCTGAGCGACGCGCAAAAAAGCCATACCGATTTAATCGACACCAGCAAATACGTGCTGGCCCTGCGCTGGGCGGCGCTGGACGCCGACAACCAAACGGTGTTGTCTGGACTGCGCTCGAACCAGGCGCAATCGGTGGCTGAATTGCTGGCAGCGTACGAAAGCTACCACTCGCCAATGCAAAGCTTGGTCATGGCCGACACCAGCGGGCGGACGGCATTTAAAGCGGTAGGCAAGCTGCCCTTGAGGAAGCCGGGCAACGACATTCTTGGCATTGCCCCCGCACCTGGCTGGGACGCCAAATACGACTGGGAAGGGTGGGTACCCTACGCGCAAAACCCGCAAGCCGACCAAGCCAGTATTGAAGCCAAAGGCTTCTTCGCCACGGCTAACCAGCGCATCACGCCGCCTGACTTTCCGGTTTTCATGGGGCAAGACTGGACAGTGCCATACCGCTTTGACCGCATTGAACAACTGCTGGCCGCCACACCCAAACACGACATGACCAGCATGCAAAAAGTGCAGGCCGATCAACTGTCGATGGCTACCCTCAAACTGTTGCCGTTTTTAACTAAGGCTCTGGCCAGCAGCACCCACAGCATGGCCGCAGCCAGTAAAACCGCACTGCAAGGTTTTGACGGCGTGATGAAAGCCGAATCAGCTGCGCCACTGATTTTTGCCGCATGGGCCGACGAGCTTACACGCGGCGTTATCAGTGGCGATGTGAAAGGCAAGTTAGGCGACGACACCTTCAAGGCGCTGTACGGCAAGCGCAACTTTCGCGCAGCTATCGAAGGCATCATGGCGAGGAATGATGCGGACTGGTGCGGTGCGGCTGGGTGTACGGGGCAATCTAGCGCCGCACTAGACAGAGCTTTAACGCGCCTGCAAAAAGATTACGGCGCAGACGTGAGTCAATGGACATGGGGCAGGGCACACAACGCCGTCTCAAGCCACAAACCGTTTGGCAACGTACCGCTTCTAGCCAAGTTTTTTGACGTGCGCGTGCCCACCGGCGGCGACACCTTCACCGTCAACGTAGGCCAATACTGGGCCAACGACGAAAAGCAACCTTTTGCCAACCGCCATGCTGCATCTATGCGAACCCTGTTCGACTTGGCCGACCTGGAAAAGTCGCTGTTTATTTACCAGACAGGGCAGAGCGGTTTGGTGTTTTCCAGCCGGTATCGGGATATGAGTGAGAGTTGGGCTAAGGTTAAATACCGGGCGCTACAGATGCGGCCGGGGGTGATGGCGCATGAGCTGGTGCTGGTGCCCTAAACCGAGAAAACCTGTTGCCCGTTCACCCGTTCAGGCAGAGCTTGTCGAACACTTAACGTCACGAGCACCCCTTCGACAGACTCAGCCCGAACGGTCTAAAGGACGATGCTCCAATATGAGTTCTTTGGCCTCGTTCAACGCGGCCACGTACAGGTCAGCAGAATTTCGTTGAAGCTTCTCGACGATCAAGCGCTGGTCTTCACCGCTAGTTTTGAATTCGACTACACCGAAGCGGCTCGCAACTTCTCTAGGACTGGCTTTGCCCCAGCAGTCTTCGACCATTCCGTCAGGATGCTCAACCACACTGTGAAAATATCCACCCTCACCGAGCTGTGTAGCTCCAAAGTGGGGCGAGAGCCGCACTGCTAGGAGCGCGACTGATTGCAGCCCAGTTAGTTGTCGCATTGCTTCGGCAAATGGCACACAGTGCCCGTAGGTGAATCTAGCAGCTTGGTGAGCAGGAATACAAGGTTGCTTTCGTAGTGGAATAGCTGCAAGATAGTAAGGATTGGCGCTAATCGCAGCAATTGCAGCGTTAATCTGGAACTCATCTGGTTTCACTCGTAGCGGTAGCAATGAAAGGCTTGTCTCACTGTAATAACGGGTCAAAACACCCTTTCCTGGCCCAGCATTTAGGACAAGCTTCATCACTACGTTTTTGTTGAATTCGACTATGGAACGGATTCCGCGAACATCAAAAATCCTATCGTGGTTGTCTGCAACGTAGACACGAAGCGGCGCTAGCCGATCAGGTGGGATTTTCTCCGCTCGTTCTGATGATGAAGTCCACCAATCTACATGAAGAATCCACCCAGTTAATCGCGCAAGCCCTACCGCAAAGTGGACGCAATCGTCAGCCTCCCATTTTTCGACGAGCTGAGGTGTGAATGCAGCCCGCTGGTTGATTTTCGCTTGTCCCATGTGTTTTTGAACCTCAGAATAGCTTTTAAAAGTGCTTAATCCAGCCTCTGGCCCGATAAATACGTGCGCGATCCGCTATCAGATTTATAGTACTCTACACAGCTTCCAACCGCTGCACCATATCAGGAAACTGCGCCACCATCCGTATCAACAGAGCTGCTTGGGCGTTAGGTTTTGCCCGGCCTTGTTCCCAGTTTTCTAGCGTGCGCGGGTTGGTGCGCAGATAGCGTGCAAACACAGGGCGCGACAGGTGCAGCTGCTCACGCACGCTAATTACATCTTGCGGGGATAGCACTGGCGCGGGTTTGCTTTGCACCTTAAATGTGCGCAGCGTCAACTTGCCTTCACGCTGCTGCTGAAGGGCATCAAAGCCCTCGGTGAGTTCTGCAAAAATGTTGCGTTTTTTAGTCATGGCGTCTGCCTTTTTTCGGTGTTGCGTTTATCTAGTTCAAGTTTGAGCATTTGCTTTAGTGCCTTGCGCTGATCGTGCGTCAAGTCATCTGCCTGATCTTTGTCAAATACCGTGAAAAGCCAGAACAGGTCGCCGCCGAGCCACCAGTAGTAAACGACGCGCAGGCCGCCGCGCTTGCCTTTGCCCCGGCGGGGGTCTGGTCGGCGCAGCTTTCGCAGGCCGCCTGTACCTTCCATCACATCGCCAACTTCCGGGTTGTCCATCAGCTCTTGCTGAAGCGCGCTGTAGGCCGCGTCATCCATGTAGTCTTTGCGAACTCGCTCAAAAGGAGGTAGTTCAACAAAGGTGGCAAGCATGTGCTTAGTGTACGTTATTTGCGTACCTTTATTAGAACTCGCATCACCAATGCAACTCCACCTGGCGCAGTTTGCGCTGAACAATCCGCACCCTAACGACGCGCGTCAGTCTGTTGCCGCGCATACTCAGCCTTTTTCATGTTCAGGTAGTTGTCTTTTTCGATCTCACCCAGCTGCTCTGGGTATTTTTCAGTCGCATCAAACCAGTGGTTTAGCCTGGCGGTTTGCTGCTCAGCAGGGGGCTTGTTGACGTTGGCCAAGTACGCGTCAATGGCCAAGTAGTAGCGCATGGTGTTGCGTTCAACCGCGCCGCGCATGCCGCCGATATAGGCGGCTTCGCTGCCTTGGCCTATCTTGGTGAAACCCACTTTTTTGCTTCCTGTTGTGGCCAGATAGCCGAGCATGGCGATTTTGCCGGCTACGCCGTAGCCGTACGAATAGCGCAGGTGCAAAAAAGTTCTTGCGCCTGGCAGGGGCACAGCCTCCACCGCTATTCGGTAATTGCTGGTGCCCAGCGGGCCCTCCTTGGCATCTAGCAGCACAGCCAATAGGTCGGGCGTCGCGGTTTGAACCTGCATGGTGAACTCCAACGCAAAGGTGTCGCTCAGCTCTTGCGGCGTTTTTTTGCCGAAATTTACCTTTAAAAGAGCAGGGCCAGTGCCCCCCGCGGGGCGGCAATATTTAGTGTTGAGGTGAAGAATGATCAAGTCGCATACGCGGTTCGGGCTTTGAAAAACAGTGCTGGTCGTGGCAAACGGCGCGTCGAGCACGGCATAGGCATGGCCGGTAACGCGTCCGTTTCCTTCGACTGATTCAATCACCAGCGGACGGCCAAATGCATTGTTGGCAAGTGCGGCGCTTAGGGCGGTGTGTTTGCTCTGCAACTGCGCGCTGTCAGAATCCTCGTGCACCATCTGCGCCGAAGCAGGCAACGCAAGCGCCAATACTGCGCACAACCCGACTGCCTGGCTAAACGCCCAAGATGCTGCAGCGCCTAACCCTGTGACCTGTTTGACTTTTTTCATTCAGCCAGTGTCGGTCAGGTGGCGCGGTTTGACGACGGCGATTAAGTACCGCCGCTTGTAGTCAACAGGGCATAGTTGGCTTGGTCGGCTTATTTGCTGGCGAGTTCCCAAAGCTGGGTTGGGGTGCCTTTGAGGGGTTTTTGGCAACCCGATTGGGCTATGTTCAATTATTACTTAACATAATATACATCGTGGAATATTAAAACTACCCATTTGAACTAGTAGCTAGGCTTTGTAATGATCAACACAAGTAAGAACAGCACTGCAGCTATCAGCACTTTCCAAACTACATGCAACTGGCCATCTCCTCGCTTTGACGATGCGTATCGCTGATACTCCTTACCGAGATTTTGTCTAAATCTGGCCCTCTCTACGTAATCAGTTTTTGCCTTGATTTGCTCGACTACATAATCTCTTTGATCTTGTGCCATAACGGAAGCTTAACCGGCAACTCAATCTGCCAGCTACATCAAATTGATTTGTGTATGGTTAAAGGGAAAACGACAAAAAATCTCACCATTTCCCAGGCGACTGCTTGCTGCGAACAGCTTTCAGCAGCATCTCGACTGAATCGAGTCGGTTACCGCGCTGCGCGAACTGCTGCGCGGTCAGGCCTTGCTGGTTTTTTAGCAAGGGGTCTGCGCCTTCTTCGATCAGCAGCTTCACGGCGTCTGGGGTACCGTACATACTGGCCATCATCAGGGGCGTGCTGCCGTTGGGCGACTCGGCGTCTATGTAGGCGTAGTTTTCGAGCAGCAGCCGAATCATCGGCAACTGGCCGCTGGTGGCGGCGTAATGCAGCGGCGTCCAGCCGGTTTTGTTGACGTCAGCACCTTTTTTGATCAACACCTCCGCCAACGCAAGTTGCCCTTTGAGCGCGGCCATCATTAACGGGCTTTCGCCTTGGGCGCTGAGGTTGTTGAGCTCAATTTTGGGCGAGGCAGCCAAAACCTGCGCGACTTTTAATGAAGGCTCTCTGATGGCCAATAACAAGCCAATGTTGCCCTTGGCGTCAATCGTGTTGGGATCGAACCCGCGGTTGAGTAGCTGCTGGACGGCTGCCGCATCGTCGCGCTGAATGGCACTGAAGAAATCTTCATACGACCCGGCGAACGATGAATTAAATCCAATTAAAACAAGCCCGTATAAAGTATTCTTAAAGTGATTTATCAAGATTAAACTCCTGCAGCCACACGGCTTAGGCGCCGTCCAGCCGATGAATTCGGGGGAAAAGGTCGCTAAAGTTTTGACTGGTTGCCGCCGCAATGGTTTCAATGCTTTGGCCCTTTAATTCGGCGATGAGCTTGGCAATCAGCGGCACATAAGACGGGTTGTTGGTTTTGCCCCGGTGCGGCATGGGCGCTAAATACGGGCTGTCGGTTTCGATCAGCGTGCGGTCAAGCGGCACAAACTGCGCTACTTCCCTCAGGTCAGCTGCGGTTTTGAAGGTCAAAATGCCTGAAAACGAGATGTAAAACCCCAAGTCGAGCGCTGCCCTCGCTACTTCCATGCTTTCGGTAAAGCAATGAAACACGCCCGGGCTGGCTGCACTGTTACCCCGCCCCTCGGCAGCGGCAGGGCCTGCGCCCTCCTCTTTCAAAATTGCTATGGTGTCGTTTGAGGCGCTGCGGGTGTGAATCACCAGCGGCAAACTGGTCTGCCGAGCAGCGCGTATGTGCACCCGAAAACGCTCGCGTTGCCATTCCATGTCGGCAACAGTGCGTTCGCCCAAGCGAAAGTAGTCCAAGCCGGTTTCGCCGATGGCAACGACCCTGGGCAGCGCCGAACGCTGTACCAGGTCATCAACCGTTGGCTCGGTAACGCCTTCGTTGTCTGGGTGCACGCCAACGGTCGACCAGAAGTTGTCATACCCGGTGGCAAGCGAATGTACCTCTTCAAACTCTTCAAGCGTCGTGCAAATGCACAGCGCCCGGTCGACTTGGGCATCGGCCATGGCTTGGCGAATTTGGGGGAGTTGTGCTTTGAGCTCAGGGAAGCTCAAATGGCAGTGGGAGTCTGTGAACATTAAAAAAAGCGCTAAAAGTGGCCTTTTTAGGCATTAAATGCGGCTGTAGCCCAATAAATACGGGCGCGAACAGCTATTGAATAAATAGCGAACAAATAGCTAATAAATAGGAAACAACCGGCCTGTTAGATCGTTTGCGTGGGCCGATCAGACGCGAGATGGGCGCCTAAGATTTCTTCAATTTTCAACTTGAGTGCGCGCGATTTTTCGTCTGCCGGAAACCGCACCCCGACCCCTTGCGTTCGGTTACCGGCGGCGCGGGCGGGCGTTACCCAGGCTACTTTGCCGGCAATCGGGTAGCGCTGGGTGTCGTCTGGCAGCGTCATCAGCACATAAACGTCGGCGCCCAACTGGTATTCACGCGCGGTGGGGATGAAGATTCCGCCTTCTTGGAACAGCGGAATATAGGCCGCGTACAGTGCGGCTTTTTCTTTGATGGCCAGCTGAATAACGCTGGGGCGCGCAATGGTGGCCGCCAAGGCTGCGGGCTTGCTGCTGGGGGGTGGCGTTGCGCTCATACTTGAAGTTTATCGGAATACTTGGCAGATTACTTGGCGCTAAGCGCGATTTTTGCGCGGCTGGCAAGCGACTCCAGCATCAACCCGGCGTTGAATGGATGCTCGGCCGTTCTGGCGCTGGCGGCTAGCTCTTTAGACCAGTGGCTTAACGCCAAAAGGGCTACTTTGCTGGTGCTGGCTGGCAAATCAGCCACACTGAAAAACCGGGGCGTGGCCCCAGAGCGAACCGCCCACACGTCGTGGCAAATTTTCTGCAGCGCATCAACCGCTTGCGCGGGTGCCCAGTCGCTTAAAGCAGCTGCGTCTCCTTTGGCCATGGCTTTGGGCAGCGCTTGCCAGCTTTTGGCAATGGCGCTGGCTTGGCCGCTTTGCAGCCATGGCAACACGTCGGCCGGGCGGCCACCACAGGCCGTCAAAAGGGTTTTAAGCTCGTTTGCCGTTGGCGCTTTGCTGGTGTTGCCTGTGCTGCTGATATTGCTGTTACCTGCGGCCAGCCAGGCCAACGCTTCATCAAACTTGGGCCAAGTCAGGGTGTGGCCCAGGCAGCGGCTTCGAATGGTGGGCAGCAACTGGTGCGCGGCCTCGGTGGCCAAAATAAATTTAACCGCGCCGGGTGGTTCTTCAAGCGTTTTAAGCAGCGTGTTGGCGGTGATGCCGTTCATGCGCTCAGCGGGGAAAACCAATACGACCTTGGTCGTACCGCGCGAGCGGGTGAATTGGGTAAAAGACACCACGCCGCGCGCGGCATCAACCTTGATCTCTTTGCTGGGCTTGCGCTTTTTGCTGTCTAGTTCGTCTTGGGTTTTCTCGTCCAATGGCCAGCCGAGCTCGAGCGCTAGTGCCTCGG
>JANOWB010000231.1:0-2634 GCA_031417695.1 Polaromonas sp. | reverse complement strand
CATCCACATCCGCTGGCCCGACGCCGCGCTGGACCAAGAAGCGCGCCTGTTTGACTACAAATGGTACGCCGCCTTTGCCTACATTCGCGCCAACCGCCTGAACTACAACGCGATTGAGGGCAAGAACGATCGTTTCGGCTTGATGGCCAGCGGCAAGGCTTACAACGACACGCGCCAGGCCTTGATGGATTTGGGGCTCGACGACGCGACTTGCCAGCAGTTAGGAATAAGGTTGCACAAAGTGGGCGTGGTGTGGCCGCTTGAGGCGCAACTCACGCGTGAATTTGCCACAGGCCTGCAAGAGATTTTGGTGGTTGAAGAAAAGCGCCAGGTCATTGAATACCAATTGAAAGAAGAGCTGTACAACTGGCGCGCCGATGTGCGGCCGAATATCGTTGGCAAGTTTGGCGATGCGGGGCCGGGCGGCGGTGGTGAGTGGAGCAGACCAAACCCATCGGCCAACACGCTGCTACGCGCTAACGCTGATTTGTCGCCTGCATTGATTGCCAAAGCGATTGCCGAGCGGGTCAAAAAGTTGGGTCTTGACGCCGACATGACAGCCCGCATCGACGCGCGTCTGGCGGTGCTGCAAGCCAAAGAACAATCATTGACGGTGCTAACCGTTGACAGCGAACGCACGCCGTGGTTCTGCTCCGGCTGCCCGCACAACACATCGACCAAAGTGCCGGAAGGCTCACGCGCGATGGCCGGTATTGGCTGCCACTACATGACGCTGTGGATGGACCGCAGCACGATGGGCTTTACCCAGATGGGTGGAGAGGGCGTGCCGTGGGTGGGCCAGCAACCGTTTACGACAGACACACACATTTTTGCCAACCTGGGCGACGGCACGTATTTTCACAGCGGGCTGTTGGCCATTCGCCAGTCGATTGCTGCTGGCGTAAACATCACCTACAAAATTTTGTACAACGATGCAGTGGCCATGACAGGTGGCCAGCAGATTGGTGAACGGGCTGAAGGACATTCGGTGGTGCAGATAGCGCAATCAATGCGGGCGGAAGGCGCTATTAAAACGATAGTGGTGACGGACGAGCCTGAAAAGTATGACGGCGTGGGGCTGGCTGAAGGCGTGACCGTTCACCACCGTGACGAACTGGACGCGCTGCAAAAGCAGTTCAGGGAAATCAAGGGCACAACCGTCATCATTTACGACCAAACTTGCGCCACTGAAAAGCGCCGCCGCCGCAAACGCGGCACGTTAGTTGACCCGGCCAAGCGCATTGTGATTAATGAGCTGGTGTGTGAAGGCTGCGGTGACTGCAGCGTGCAATCGAACTGCATGAGCGTAGAGCCACTAGAAACTGAGTTTGGCCGCAAGCGGCAAATTAACCAGAGCACCTGCAACAAAGATTATTCGTGCGTGAAAGGCTTTTGCCCCAGCTTCATTACGGTTGAAGGTGGGCAGCTCAAGAAAAAATCGAAAGCTGATGCCAAAGCAAACCCATTTGCATTGGGTGAAATTCCAGAGCCGATCATTCCGGCGTTGACCGAGCAGCACCCGGTATGGGGCATTGTGGTTGCAGGCGTCGGCGGCACGGGCGTCATCACCATCGGCCAGCTGCTGGGCATGGCCGCGCACATTGAAGGCAAAGGCATCGTCACGCAAGATGCGGCGGGCCTGGCACAAAAGGGCGGCAGCACCTGGAGCCATGTGCTGATCAGCAACACGCCAGGCGACATTTGCACCACGCGGGTGGGCACGGCCAGTGCAGACCTGATCATTGGCTGCGACCCGATCGTGACCGCCAACAAAGAAACCATGCTACGTATGCAGCTTGGCCGAACCCACGTGGCGCTCAACGCGCACAGCGCACCCACCGCATCGTTTGTGCATAACGGCGCATGGCAAAACCCGGGCGGCGCTTGCCAAATTGAAATTGCCAAAGCCGTAGGCGTAGAGAATGTCGGTACTTTTAATGCCGACCTGGCTGCCACAAAATTGATGGGCGACAGCATTTATACCAACCCGATGCTGCTGGGCTACGCGTGGCAAAAGGGCTGGATTCCGCTCAGCCTGGAGTCGCTGACTCGCGCGATTGAGCTCAATGCCGTGGCGATTGACAACAACAAAACCGCTTTTGCGTGGGGCCGCCGCGCGGCGCACGATTTACCGTCTGTTGAAAAGCTGTTTGCCCCTGCGCAAATAATTGCCATGCCCACGGCGCGGGACAGCGTGGATGCGCTGGTGGCCAAGCGGGTTGAGTTTTTGACCGCTTACCAGAACGCCAACTACGGCAAAACTTACGAGGCGTTTGTGCGTAAAGTCGAGCGCGCGGAAGCAAGTCTAGGCAAAACATTGCTCACGCAAAACGTCGCCCGCTACCTGTTCAAACTGATGGCCTACAAAGACGAATACGAAGTCGCCCGCCTGCACACCGACACGACATTTCTGAATAAAGTCAACGCCATGTTTGAAGGCGACTTCAAACTGAACTACAACCTTGCGCCGCCACTCATCTCAAAAAAGAACGATAGGGGCGAGTTGCAAAAGCAGAAGTTTGGGCCGTGGATGTTGACCGGTTTTAAAGTGCTGGCCAAGCTGAAAGGCTTGCGCGGCACGGCTTGGGACGTGTTTGGTAAAACCGAAGAACGCCAGATGGAGCGGGCTTTAAT
>JANOWB010000230.1:0-1550 GCA_031417695.1 Polaromonas sp. | reverse complement strand
TGAAGTAGTCATCCACCTGGCGCGACTGATCTTGGGTGGTGAAGATCGACTTCACCCGGCTGGCGTCAAACGCATCGACCGTGTCCACGGCCCACGCGCACAGCGCTGCCGCCTCGTTGGCCCTCTTGAACTGGGGCAACGGTAAGTAGCCGTTGTCGCGGTAGGCGTTGATTTGATCGACAGTCAGCATGATGGTTTGGATAGGTTACGCACAGCACTAACGTCATACTAGCGCACCATGAACAACAAAAACCTCTCCTCGGCCCTGGCCATTGTGATCGCCTTCGCACTCGCAGCGGGTGTTGCGTGGGCCGGCGGGCAGCGCAGCCCGTTGGTGGCTGGCGTGCCGCTGGTGCTACTTTGCGCTGCGTTGGCCTTCTGTTTGCAGTGGCTGGCGTTTGTGCCGGCGTTTGTTTTGCAGACCGAGAAGTTTTATGACTTGGTGGGTTGCGTCACCTACTTGTCCGTCTTGCTGCTCGCGGCGTGGCGCAGCCCAGCGCTGCAGGCTGCGGATGTCGTGCTGCTTGTGATGTGCGCGGTGTGGGCGCTGCGCCTGGGCCTGTTCCTGTTTTTGCGCATCCACAAAGATGGTTCGGACAAGCGGTTTAACGACATCAAACCCAGCTTCATGCGTTTCTTGATGGCCTGGTCGCTGCAAGGGCTGTGGGTATTTTTGACCCTGAGCGCCGTGTTGATCGTGGTGAGCGCGCCTGGGGATCACGCCATCAGCGCGTTCACTGTCGTGGGCGGCTTGCTTTGGCTGGCTGGATTTTCAATGGAGACCGTGGCAGATGCGCAAAAGCGCGCCTTCAAGGCGAATCCTGCCAACAAGGGCCGCTTCATCCAAAGCGGGCTGTGGAGTCGGTCGCGGCACCCCAATTACGTCGGCGAGATCACGCTATGGGTTGGCATTTTCATCTGCGCCGTACCGCAGTTGGTCGGCTGGCAATGGGTGGCGTTGATTTCGCCGCTGTTCATCATCCTGCTGCTCACTAAAGTCAGCGGCGTACCGATGCTGGAAGCCAGTGCCAACAAGCAATGGGGTGCGGATGCAGACTACCAAGCCTACAAAAAACGCACACCGGTTTTGTGGCCCTTTTGACTTGCCGCGCGGGTATCATCACTTTCCTCGTCTTCCTTATTTCAACTACCAGGAGCTTGCCATGGCGCTGATGGACTTCATCAAGAAGCAGTTTATTGACATCATTCAGTGGACTGAAGAGTCGGACGGAACGCTGGCCTGGCGCTTCCCGATGGCGGATATGGAGATTCAAAACGGTGCCTCAATCACGGTACGCGAGTCGCAAATGGCGCTGTTTGTGAATGAAGGCAAAGTGGCTGATGTATTTGGCCCCGGCACCCACAAGCTCAGTACGCAGACGCTGCCGGTGCTCACCTATTTGAAGAATTGGGACAAGCTGTTTGAGTCCCCGTTCAAGAGTGATGTTTACTTTTTCAGCACCCGCCAGCAGGTTGACCAAAAGTGGGGCACGCCCCAGCCCATCACCATTCGCGATAAAGACTTTGGCGCGGTGCGCCTGCGCGCCTTT
>JANOWB010000229.1:0-12961 GCA_031417695.1 Polaromonas sp. | reverse complement strand
AGCGTTCGTGGGTTGCCAACGGCATCAGGCCTTGGCCATCAAATGTCGCTTGACCGCTGTGTTTGTTGACCAGCCCCATCAGCGTGCGCAGGGTGGTGGTTTTGCCGGCACCGTTGCGGCCCATGAGCGTGACTATCTCACCTTGCTTGACTTCAAAATTCAAGCCCTGCACCACGTGGCTGTGGTCGTACCAAGCGTTGAGTTGTTCGACTTTGAGCATCTTGAGCTGTTGCCTTTTTAGTTTTGACCCAGATACACGCGCTTGACTTCGGCGTTGCTGCGGATGTCGTCTGGGCTGCCTTCGGCCAGCAACTCGCCGTGGTGCAGCACCAGCAGGCGTTTGCACAAGCCCATGACCAGTTTCATTTTGTGCTCGACCAAAATTATGGTGCGTTCAGCTGATAGCTGGGTAATCAGGTCCATCATGACTACAGTTTCTTGCGGTGACATGCCCGCCGTGGGCTCGTCCATCAGCAGCAGCTTAGGGCAGCAGGCCAGCGCCATGGCCACTTCAAGTGAGCGTTGCTGGCCATGCGCCAGGTCGCCCGCCAGCTTGCTGCGGCTGCTGGTCAAACCGACTCGGGCCAGCAGCACATCGGCCTTGTCGCTTAGCTCAGCGTAGGCACCGCGTGCGCGCAGAATTTGGTAGCGTGAGGTCTGCATTTGCAGGGCGACGCGAACATTCTCATGCGCGCTCAGGTGCTTGAAAACATTGGTGATCTGAAAGCTTTTGGCAATGCCTGCGCGTGCGTAGTCGTGCTGGGACATGTGGGAGATGTCTCTCCCTTCAAACTGCACAATACCGCTGCTGGGTGCAATGCCGCCACTGATGACGTTGAAGAAGGTGCTTTTGCCCGCGCCGTTCGGCCCAATGATGGCCGTCAACTCACCCGCCTGAAAGCTTGTGCTGATGTTGTGCAACGCCTGAAATTTACCGAAGTAGCGCGATACCGACTGCACCTCCAGGATGGGTGGAGACACCGGGCTCATGGCTGGTCTCCTGCGGCATGTTTGGTGTTTACTTTGCGTTGCCAGCGCGCCACCCAATCGAGCGCTGTACCCCACACACCTTTTGGGAAAAACAGCACAAAAATCATGAAGATAATCCCGACCACGCCCATCCAGTAGCGGGTGACATTGGTCACCACGTCCTCAAGATACAAGAACACTGCAGCGCCAATAAATGGCCCCAGGAATGTGCCCATGCCACCCAGCAAGCACATCATGACAGCCTGGCCTGATTGCAGGTAGTGCAGCGAATCAATCGGCACGATGGACAAATGCAACGCCCGCAGCGCGCCCGCCAGGCCGCAAATACCGGCGGACAACACAAACACCAGCAGTTTGCTGCGCGCGACGTCGTAACCGCAAGCGGCGGCGCGTTTTTCGTTTTCACGAATCGCCTCAATCACTGCGCCAAAGGGCGAGTCGAGCAGGCGCGAGACAAACCACAAGGCAAGCGCAACGAACACTAAAATCATGTAATATTTATTGAGCGGATTCAGAAAATCAATGCTCAAGCCGGGTAAGCCAGGCAGAGTGATGGCCTCTACCCGCACACCGCGCAAACCGTTTTCACCACCGGTCCAGCGCTCCGCCTTGTAAAACCCGTAGTACACAATTTGCGCCAGCGCCAGCGTGACCATTGAGAAGTAAATACCTCGCGTTCGAATGGCAAGGTAGCCGATCACCAAGCCTGCAAAGCACGACGAGACGACCCCCACACCAATGGCCGCCCACCAGGGCCAGCCCGCATGCACCACGGCTATGCCCGCCAGATAGCTGCCGACACCGAGGAAGGCCGCATGGCCAAACGACAGCATGCCGGTATAGCCAAACAGCAAATTGAAGCCCACAGCGTACAAACCAAAAATCAGAATATTGATGGCCAGTGTTTCGTACGGCATCAAAAAAGGAAACACCAGCAAAAAAAGCAGCGACGCGGCCATGCGGTGCTGGCGAATACGCTCTATCGCGTTATTGACAGTGACATTGATGGACTTGTTCATGGTCAGCTCATCAAACCGGCTTTGCCGAAAAAACCTTGCGGCCGGATAAGCAGCACCACCGCCATCAACACGAAAATCGACATTTCTGCATATTCAGGCGCGAACAACGAAGTCATGGCGAACACAATGCCCACCAGCAAGCCGGCAATCACCGCACCTGGCAGCGAGCCCATGCCGCCCACGACAGTCACCACAAACGATTCAGCCAGGATTGGGATACCCATTTCAGGATTCACAGCGCGCGTAGGCGCCGCCAGCAAACCAGACAGACCGGCAATAGCCGTACCGATACCAAATACTAGCAGCCAGACTTTAGAGATATCAATGCCCAACACCTTGACGATTTCCGGGTCACGCGAGCCTGCACGAATGATCAGGCCGTAGCGTGTTTTTTCGATGAAAAGCCACAAACCCAGCACAATGACCGCGGTAGCTGCTATCAAAAACAAACGGTACCGCGGGAAGTACCCAAACCCCAGATTGACCGACCCTTTCAGCTCAGCGGGTGTTGACGATGGCAAACCTTCAATGCCGAAAATGATCCGCATGGCTTCAATCAGCACATACGACAGGCCAAACGTGAGCAGCAAGGGGTAATCAATGCCGCGCCCATACAGAGGGCGCACCAAAAACCGTTCGCACACCAAGCCCAGCGCGCCAGTGGCAATGGGCACCAACACCAAGCTGAACCAGAAGTTACCCGTCAAGCCCATGGCGTAAACACCAAAGAAGGCGCCCACCATAAAAAAAGCGCCATGCGCAAAATTGACCACAGTCAGCATGCCGAAGATCAGCGACAGACCAATCGCCAAGAGCGCGTACACCGCACCCAAGGCAATACCGGTCATGAGCTGAAGCAGGAACAGTTCAAAAGTCATAGCAGCTAGCGCTCATTAATATTGGGCTACAGGGATTTTTACGTGTTAAGTACTGATCTTGTGACCCATCTCGTCACAACTGCGCAGGTTTTTCTCATCTGGCGCCTCGATTGACAAGACGTTGAACACGTCGTACTTGTCCTTCATGTTCTTGGACTTGGACTCCACGATCACCACCGACTGAATCGACTGGTGGTCGCATTTGCGGTAGAACTGCTCGCCCTTGTACCAGTTGTAGCGCAGCTGACGCAGTGCGATGCTGACCTTGACCGACTCGACCGACTTGGCATCACGCACCGCCTGCAGCACGCTGCGCACACCAGCGTAGCCTAAAGCGCCGTAGTCCGATGGCACAGAACCGCCATGCGCCTTGCGGAATTTGTCATTAAATGCTTTAGCGGCCGGGATCTTGTCCTCCATGCCCCAGTAGTAAGACGTGCCGCCCAAAATGCCTTCAAAAGCTTCTGCGCCACCCGCCTGGCGGGCGGTGTACAGCAGAACGGGGGCAATGACTTTGGTGTTTGCTTTGAGGCCAAAGTCAGTGACTTGCTTGGCTGAGTTGACCAAGTCGCGGCCAAAGTTGCACAGCACCAGCACGTCAGGTTTGAGGGATTGAATACGGGGCAAAAAGGCCGAGTAGTCCGCCGCGCCCAGCGGGTGCCGAATGTCTGCCAGTGTTTGCGCACCCAGTGCCTGACCAGCACGCTGAAAACCGCGCACCATTTCATGGCCGTAGGCGTAGTCAGCCGTCAAATACACAATTTTTTTGCCGAACTTGGGGAAGGCGTAGCGGGCAACAGCACCTGCAGTGAGGTGTGGGTTTAGCGCCTCATGAAAGGTGTACAAGCTCCAGTCTTTGGCCTCGTTAATGGCGTCTGACTGGCTAATGGAATTGAAAATAATCTTGCGATCACGGCACACGGCGTTGATAGACAACTGCGTGGCGGCCGACAGGGAACCCACCACAAAATTCACCTTGTCTTTTTCAATCTATTCCAGCGTGCGGGTGGCCGCCTCACCTGGGTTGAGCTTGTCATCGCGCACCAGCAGCTCGGCTTTCATGCCATCAAAGCCGCCTGAATCGTTGAACTCTTTGATGGCAATTTCAGCAGCGCGCACCTGGTCTTGAGCTTCGGCAGAAAAAGCACCTGTTAGCGGCACAGGAAAGCCGATTTTGATGGTCTTGCTTTGTGCGCGGGCCAGGTTAAGCAGGGCTGGCGCTACGGCGACTGCTGCACCGCCTGCGATGAGGGTACGGCGGCTGGCGCTGAAAGAGGAAGTCGGTAGTGTCATGGTTGTCTCCTGTTGGTCTAGGTTGAAAATCTCGAAATTCACACTGAAAACTCGGTAGCCTCTGCGGGGTGATCGACAGACAAATCGATCGCGGTTTGTAGCATGACGGTGCGTGCATCGCGTTCAAGCCCTTGCTCAGGTGCCTGGGTTGTTTTGCCTTGCGCCTGCATGTACGCGCCCAGCACACGCGCACGCTTGACGACTGCCGTGCATGGTGCAAGGCGTGCCTGTTCAAAGGCTTGTAAGGCTGCAGGCGTTGCGCCATGCGTCGCTATGCAATCCGTTAATGCCATCGCATCCTCGGCCGCCTTGGTCACACCCATGCCCACATGCGGGCGTGCCACAAACGCGGCATCGCCCATCAAAGCAACGCGGCCGAAAGCCATTTGCGGGCTGGCACAGTCGAAAATCGGTTGCAAAAATGGCTGCGCCGTTTTTTCCAGCATTTCGGCAAACTGCGGCGCCAGCAAGTCGCGTGCGGCCTGGCGGGCGGCAGCCACGTGTTGCCACGCCACTTTGTTGGGGGAAATGCCCTGCGGAAAATAATTGCCATCAGCATCGGTCATCAAAGCTTTCAGCGCTGCTTCATTGGCAGGCCGATACCACACGTAGTTGTAGCGCCTTTGTCCGCGCGCTATGGCATTGCCGGCACCCGCAACAGGGTAGCCAATCAGTTGTTCGCCTGGCGGCAGGCCAAAACCAAACGTGTCAAACACGCTGCCGAGGGTGCGCTTGGACAGCACGGATTCGTCACACACGCCGCGCCACGCGATGTAGCCCGCATATTGAGCCCGAACTTCGGGCAGGTACTGTGCACGGACTAGCGAGCGAATGCCGTCCGAGGCAATCGCCAGATCAGCCTCAAACACACGGCCATCCTCACACTGCACTGTTACCCCAGAAGTACTTTGGCTGACTTGCAAGACGGACGCACCTTGAATGTAGCGGGCAGAGTCAAAAGCCGAGCGAAGCAAAGCATACAAGCGGCTCCATGAGGTTAGCACCTGCGCCATGTCGGCTTGAGCAATGACCTCGCCATCTTTGCCTAAAACTACCCGTTCTTTGATTGCCACGCCCAACGAACCATCGACGGTTAAGCCGCAACGCGCGAGGGCGACCATCAGTGGCTTGTGGGTCACAATGCCCGCACCACGGCCATCGAGCGAAGCGGTGACTTTTTCAAGTACCTGAACATCATGGCCTGAGCGGTGCAGCATGTTGGCGACCAGAAGACCGCCCAACGAACCACCAATGACCAAGATACGCGCCATTGTCGTTAGGCCTTCAACTGATCTAGCGCTGCTTTTTCAGCCGCCGGGTAATTCAGCTCCACCACCAGCCCGCAAGGATCATCCAGAAACAGCTGATGCAGGCCAATTGACGGCGTCGTGCGTTCGCGGCAAGGCACGCCCATAGCCGCAAGATGCTTGAACATGTCAGCCAAGCCCGTGGCAAAAAATGCGATGTGATCGACCGCGCCCGTACCGTGCAATGACGATTCGTCGCGATCACCCAGGTATTTTTTCAAACCTTCAGGGTCATTTTTATCAATGCCAATGATGTGAACAACGGCATTGGCAACGTTGTCATGGCTGCCGTTGTACATCCAGATGCCGGGGAAGGGAAAGTCTGGCCTGGGGCCAGATGACAAGCCAAGCACCTGCGTATAAAAATCACAGGTGGCTTTTAAATCCGTTGTGCGAATCGAGTAGTGGTTCAGTGACAGTGTCATGCTTAAACTTTCAGTGTTGTTGGCTTGCGGTCAAGCACGGGGCTCACGGACAGCAGGTAGGCCAGTACCTTATCGTGGATGTAATCCTCCACATCGTCAACCATCACCACACTTTGCACATCATGCACAGCTTGGCCATAAATCCAGCGCCGAATGCCCATGTAAAAAATATTGCCGTGCAGGCCAAGCAACAGCTCCAGCTCGCGCCCGGTGGGTTTGCTGCGACTAACCACACCCCGGTACTTGCGTGTTTCGCGCACCAGACGCGGGAACAACTTTTCCCGGAGCAGCGCAAAGTAGCGGTCTGTGATGTAGCGGTCACTCAGGCCCGAAAAGACAAAAATTCGCACCCAATCACGTTGAAGAATTACTTTCGCGTAATCGCTATAAAAGCGCGTCAGTTTGGTTTGAACGTCGAGTTTTTTGTTGTCCAGCAGCGCTTCCCATTCAGGCTTCCAGCGACCCTCAAATATCTCTTTGTAAACGCGCTCTATCAGGGCTTGCTTGGTTGGAAAATAATGGTACAGCAGGGTATGCGTGATACCCAGTTGCCGAGCAAAGTCCCGCAGCTGTCCATCTAGACCATGCTCCGAGAAAAACGTTACCGCCCCTTCAACAATCAAACGCTCACGGTCTGCCGGCGTCAACCTGCGGCGTGCTGGCTCAACCGCCTTTGCAACAGCAGAAGTTGCCACAGACGGCTTTGCAGGGTTTTTCCGGATGGATGACATTGAACAGTTGGTCAATAGTTATGCAGTTAATTTAACGGTTGGTCAATAATTGGGTATCCGGAAAAACCCGACCCACGTTAAACCCGCTGACAAGCAATGATTACCCAAGGCATTTGACATGGAACTCTTAGGCAGCGTCACTATTGCAGCCACGCCACAGCAGGTGTGGCAGGCCCTGAACAACCCTGAGATTTTGAGGCAGTGCATACCTGGTTGTGAGGAAGTCCAGCAAATATCGCCTGAAGAAATGCATGCGCGCGTGCTGCTGCGAATGGGCCCTGTACGCGCGCGGTTTGCGGGCAAGGTCAAAATGACGGACGTACGGCCGCTGCAAGGCTACACCTTGAATTTTGAAGGCTCAGGTGGCAGCGCAGGCTTTGCAAAAGGCCACTCAGCCATCACGTTAAGCGCGGTCGGCAACAACACCCAGCTGGACTACACGGCGCAAGCCACGGTGGCTGGCAAGCTGGGGCAAATTGGCGGACGTTTGATTGATGCGTCGTCCAAGCAATTGGCTGACAAGTTTTTTGCAAATCTCAAGGCGTCTTTGGCGGGTGACGGCACAGTCGCTGGTACAGAACCTGCCAGCCCAGCGATGAGTTCTGCACCGCATGGTCAACCCGCATACGCTCTCCCCACCGGGGGCGAATTTAGCCGATTGTTGTGGTTTTTTGCAGGCGTAGCAGCCACCAGCATCGGGGTGTGGATGGGCGCGCACTGGTTGCGTTGATCGGCGCGCTTTAACTCGCACTGCTTTAAAAGTTTGCAAGGACTGTTTCCATGAAAGCACCTGCTTTTTCTTATTTGCGCCCAACGCAACTCCATGAGGCGCTGACCTTGCTGGCCGAGCATGGCGATGAGGCGCGCTTGTTGGCGGGCGGGCAAACTTTGCTGGCTACCCTGAACATGCGCCTGTCGGAGCCTGCCTTGCTGATTGACATGCAGGCGGTCAATGAGCTCAAGGGCATCAGCCTGAACGGCAACGCCTTGCGCATCGGCGCCATGGTGACACACACCGAGATGGAGAACTCGGCCCTCGTTGCACAGCATGCACCACTGCTAACCGCCGCAGCGCCGCATATTGCACACCGCGCCATTCGCAACCTGGGCACTTTTGGAGGCTCTATTGCCTATGGCGACCCGGCTGCTGAATGGCCTGCTTGCCTGTTGGCGCTCGGCGGTGTGATTGTGGCGCGCAGCCTTCGGGGCGAGCGGCGCATTGCTGTTGATGATTTTTTTACCGGGCTGTACACCACGGATCTGGCCCTTGACGAAATCATCTCGGCCTGCGAAATACCTGCAAGCCCGACACCCGCCAAGTTCTATTTCAGCGAGCTGGCTCGCCGCCATGGCGATTACGCCGTGGTGGGATTGGCTGCCACGTGCAGATTGACAAACAACACGATGGCGGATGTACGGCTGGCGTGGATTGGCGTGGGCAGCACCCCGATGCGCTCAATCAAAACCGAACAAGCACTTAGTGGCCAGCAGTTGACGATGCAATCAATGACCCACGCCGTTGACGTGCTGCGCAGCGAGATTGCCCCCATCCCCGACCTGACCCATAGCGAAGCGGCCAAGCGGCAGCTGGCGGGCGTGCTGCTCAAGCGCGCCTTGCTGAGCTGGATGCCAGCTTCAACCACTCCCACAGCCCCATCAGCGCAGAAAGAGGCCGCGTGATGCAAACCCTACACGAGCTACCGCAAACACAAACCATACGCTTGACCTTGAACGGCCAAAGCATTGAACGCGAAGTGCAAGCCCGCACCCACTTGGTTGATTTCTTGCGTGATGGTGCGGAACTCAAAGGCTCCCACTTGGGCTGCGAGCATGGCGTGTGCGGCGCGTGCACGGTGCAGCTTGACGGACAAATTGTGCGCGGCTGCCTGGTGCTGGCTGTGCAGGCTGATGGGCGCACCGTGAACACCGTTGAAGGCTTGAGCGACAACGGCGCGCTGGCTCAGCTACAAGCGGCTTTCATCAAACGCAATGCCTTGCAGTGCGGGTTTTGCACTTCGGGCATGTTGCTGGCCGCGCACGAGCTGGTCGAGCAGCGGCCACATTCCAACCGTGAAGACGTGCGCGAGTGGATTTCAGGTAACTACTGCCGCTGCACGGGCTACCAAGCAATCGTTGATGCCATTTGTGATGTGTTGGCTGAGCGTATGAAAGCTGGCCAAGGAGCTAAACCATGAACGCACCAGAAAGCTACTTTCTAAAGCACATCGAAGCTGAAGCCCGACCAACGCCCGTAGCCGCACCTTTGGCCGCACCGCTTCAAGACGCCAGCCACATTGGTCAAGCCATTCCCAGGCCGAATATCGAACGCCTGGCGCAAGGACGCGGTCAGTACGTTGATGACCTGGAACTGCCGCGCATGGCGCAAGTCGTGTTCTGGCGCTCGCCCGTGGCGCACTGCCGCATTACCAGCATTGAACGTGACTTTGCCCGCATGATGCCGGGCGTGCTGGCGGTTTTTGACGGCAAAGACCTGGCGACGATTTGCAAACCATGGGTGGCCACGTTGAGCCACTTGGCGGGTATCAAGTCTGCGCCGCAATACCCGATGGCACTTGACCGCGCTTGCTGGCAGGGCGAGCCTGTGGTGGCCGTGGTGGCCAAGACGCGCGCCGAAGCGGAAGACGCTTTGCAGTACGTGCAAGTGACGTGGGAAGATTTACCCGCCGCTACTGACATGAAAACGGCGCTGCACGCGGACACCCCCGTCATTCACCCCGAGCTGGGCGACAACCTGTGCTTCACTCGCACGCTGGATACAGGCGGCGTGGACGAAGCCTTTGCGCGCGCCGACGTGGTGGCTGAGGCCACCTTCGACTTTGGCCGCCACACCGGCGTGACGCTGGAGACGCGCTGCCAGATTGCAGACTACAACGCTGCATCTGGCCAATTAACGGTCTACCACTCGCAGCAGGCGCCGCACATGATGCAGGACCTGTATGCCCGCCAGTTTGACTTAGCCGAGAGCTCTGTGCGGGTCATTTGCAAGGACGTGGGTGGTTCGTTTGGCATCAAGGTGCATGCCTACCCGGATGACTTTGCGACGGTGGCGATTGCTATTTTGTTAAAACGCCCCATCAAGTTTGTAGCTGACAGGCTGGAGTCATTTTCCAGCGACATTCATGCACGTGAACACCATATTAAAGGGCGGATTGCCTGTACGAACCAAGGCGAGATACTGGCTTTTGAAATTGACGACACCACCGGCATAGGCCCGTATTCAATGTTCCCGCGCACCAGCGGCATTGAAGGCAACCAGGTGGTTAACCTGACGGGTGGACCCTACAAACACAAGGCCTACCGTGCCAAACTCAATGTCGTGTTTTTAAACAAAACACCCACCTGCCAGTACCGGGGCGTTGGCCACCCGGTGGCCTGCGCAGTAACTGAAGGCCTGGTCGATTTGGCAGCCGCCAAGTTGGGGCTGGACCCGCTCGAAATGCGCAAACGCAATGTGATGCCAGACGACGGCTACCCGGCTACAGGCGCATCAGGCATCAAGCTTGAAGTGCTGTCGCACGAAGCTTGTTTAAGAAAAATGGAAACGCTAATGGACTACCCGGCCCTGCTGGCTGAGCAAGCTGCGCTGCGCGCCCAAGGCATTTACCGAGGCATCGGCTTTGCCACGCTGATTGAGCTGACCAACCCCGGCGCTGCGTTTTACGGCGTGGGCGGTGCGCGCATTTCTGCGCAAGACGGCGCAACGGCTCGGTTAGAACCCAGCGGTGCTGTGACAGTGATGGTCAGCGTAGGCGAACAAGGTCAAGGAACAGAAGCGATTTTTTCGCAGATAACCGCTGATGCAGTGGGCGTGGCCATGAGCCAAGTGCGCATCGTCACCGGCGACACCCAAACCACGCCCTATGGCGGCGGCACCTGGGCATCACGCGGCGCAGGCATTGGTGGCGAAGCCGTGCTGCAAGCTGGCCTGGCACTGCGCACGAATATCTTGAAAGTCGCTGAGGTAATCCTGAAACGTGATGCAAGCACCTTAAGTCTCAAGCAAGGCGCAGTGGTCGACGCGGCCACTGCCGAAGCGTTGCTACCCTTTGCCGAGCTGGGCCGCGTGGCTTACTTCAGGCCAGACACCCTGCCCGCAGGCTTTACCCCCGAGCTGATGGTGACACGCCACTACGCGCAGCGCGACTACCCCTTTATTTTTACCAATGGCGTGCAAGCGTCTTACGTTGAAGTCGACAGTGAGACTGGTTTTGTAAAACTGCTCAAACACTGGGCAGTTGAAGACTGCGGCCGCGTCATCAACCCCATGCTGGTAGACGAACAAATACGTGGTGCAATTGTGCAAGGCATCGGCGGCGCGCTGTTTGAAGAATGTTTGTACGATGATGCTGGTCTCTTGAGAAACGGCAGCATGGCCGACTACCTGGTGCCGATGGCTGGCGAGATGCCTGACATCATCTTGGCGCATATTGAAACGCCTACCCGTAGTTCGATGCTGGGCGCAAAAGGCGCGGGTGAAGCAGGCACGGCAGGCGCGCCCGGCGCGGTGGTCAACGCCATCAACGACGCATTAAGACCGCTGAATGCGCAGGTCTGGTCGCAGCCTGTCACGCCAGAAAAAATACTGCGGGCTCTAGGGCTCGTTTAGTCCATCGCGCGCAGCTAAGTTAATCCAGATGCTAAGCAATACAAATTATGAGATTGCATTTGCGTTTTAGAGAGAACAAACCACAGGCTTCTGTGAAAATCGCGAGATAAAAACTCCTTCTCAAAATATTCGATGTTTACACACAGCCAGAAATTTAGCGCGGTTGTTACCGCTTTCCTATTCACTGCTATTCAAGCGGTGGTGATAAATGTTCAAGCAGCAGACACGATCGTTGTGGGGCGCTCACTTGCGCTCAGCGGACCACTTAAAAGTTATGGTGAAGCCAAGCGAGACGGCGGTGATGCCTACATCAACAAAGTCAATTCGACGGGTGGTGTGGGCGGAAAGAAGATCGAACTTGTCACCCTCGACGACGTGTACACACCACCTAAGACGGTCGAGAACTTGAAAAAGATCAGCGCAGATCACGATCCAACGGCATTTTTGGGATTGTTTGGCGTGCCTACCGTCGCCGCCGCATTGCCAGTGCTTTTAGAGCTGAAGATTCCAGCCATCGGACTGACGTCGGGCACCGATGCTTTGCGAACCCCCCTAAATCGCTACGCCTTTCCCGTCAGAGCCAGCTACGCGGAGGAGGCCCGCAAACTGGTCAATCACGTTAAAACAGTAAACATCGCCAAGGTCAGCGTAATCTACACAGCCAATCCGTTTGGTGAAAGTGTCAAAAATACCCTGCTCGCCGCATTGAAAGATGCCGGCATCATCGCCAAAATACACAAACTAGACCCAGCGGGGGTTGACGCGGCTGATGCGGCTCGTCTGGCCGCCGTTGATGAGCCACAAGCTATTTTCCTCACCATGCTGTCGCAAGCAGCCGTTCCTGCTCTGACGGAAATCAAGAAAACAAATTTCCGTGGTGCGCTTTACACCTTCTCACCCGTAGACACTTCAACCATCACAAAACAATTGGGCGAGAAAGCCAACGGTCTGGCCATCACGCAGGTGGTGCCGATCCCAAACGGCGCGCGCGTCAAAGTCGTCGCTGAATACGTGCAGGCCTTGACTGATCTGGGCCGAGGCGTGCCTAGCTTCTACGGGCTAGAGGCCTTTATCGAAGCCAAAGTCTTGGTCGAAGGCTTGAGGCGCGCGGGTGCAAACCCAACCCCTGCCTCATTGGTGAAAAGTCTGGAAACCTTGCGAGACTTCGACTTGGGTGGTTACTACGTCACCTACAAGCCCGAAGTTCACACGGGCAGTCTGTTTGTTGAAGTGAACGTCATCAACTCACTTGGTGAGGTAAAGCGCTAGTAGCAGGCATACGGACTGCCAACACCTTATCAATTCGCTTGCCATCCAGGTCCACCACCTCAAACCGCCAGCCCGCGCAGTCCACCTTGTCGGTAGTTTTTAGCAGCTTCCCCGACACGCTTTGCAGCAAGCCCGCTACCGTGTTGTAGCGGCCTTTATCTTCGTCGGGCAGGTCTCTAATATCAAGCCGTGCTTTGAGCTCTGAGACGGGCATCACGCCGTCAATAAGCCAGCTGCCGTCATCTCGGCGAGTAGCCCACGCATCAATTTGTGCGCCGGGCTGCAGTTCGCCGGTAATCGCCTCCAGCATGTCGAGCGGCGTGACCAGGCCTTGCACCACACCGTATTCATCGACCACGAACACCATGCGAGTGGACTTGGCCCGAAATTGCTCGAGCAGTTCCATGCCCGTTAGCGTTTCA